>NZ_JBHVJT010000013.1:43704-100065 GCF_042798815.1 Kitasatospora sp. NPDC057738
CGCTCTCTCTTCGGTGAGTTTGAGATCCCCCGGGCCCCTTGGGCGGGGGGTCGGGGAAAGAGGGCAACAGGACGGTTCCCTTCCGAAAACCCTTTGGGGGATTCCCACCCCCCCCTCCCCGACCCCCCCGCTCCGTCAACGCCTGTAGAGCGGCTCCCCCGGCAGCTCCGCGCTCGCCGGCAGCACCGCGAGGTCCAGCCCCCGGTCCAGCCGCACCCGCAGCAGCGGGTCCGCGGCCACCGCCCGCCCGACCCGCTGCGCGGCGGCCTGCAGGCCCGCCTGGTCCAGCGCCGGGTCGAACACCACCGCGAGCACCCCGTCGGAGCCCTCCGAACCCGCCAGCAGCCCGGTGACCACCTGCGGCTCCGCCGCCAGCAGCCCGCGGACCGCCTCGCGCACCTCCGGGTCCAGGGCCGGCGGCAGGAACGGCCGGTTCTCCGCCAGCGCCCGCAGCCGGGCGCCGCCCAGCCGGAACGGCACCGGCCCGGCCGGGTCGATCAGCAGCGTGTCGGCCCGCTCCGAGAAGGCGACCATCGCGGCCTGCGGGGCCGCCGTCGGCGCCGGACGGGCGTCGGCGCGCCAGCGGGCCAGCGCCTCCAGCGACGTGAAGGCCGGCAGCGCGCGGCGCCCGTCCGGGGCCTCCAGCACCGGGACGGCCATGTCGCTGGTCTTCTCGTGCCGGTGCCCGTGCGCGTCCACCTCGACCTCGCCGAGGATCGCGACGATCGGGACCATCAGCCGGGTGGGGGTCAGCGCCGCCAGCACCTCCGACTCGGCCGCGCCGTCCCGCGACCAGCGCGCGAGGGCCTCGGTGAGCGCCGGGTCGGCGGTGCCGTCGTCGTCGGAGAAGCCGGGGTTCGGGATGCTCTTGCCGACGAACGCCGGGTTGGAGAAGTCTTTGCGGTCCACCCGCCCGACCCTATGCCACCGCGCGCGAGCGGCCCCATTTCCCTGCACGTTCCCCGTACGCGGGGCCTACCCACCGGTAGCGCGGTGTGGCACCCTGCGCCCATGGTGATCCTCGACGCACCCGCGACCGCGCCCGCCCCGGTCTCCGACCGCCTCCGGTACGACCGCGCCACCGCCCACCTGGACGGGCCGGTGGCCGTCGTGGACCTCGCCGCGTTCGACGCGAACGCCGCCGACCTGGTCCGCCGGGCGGGCGGCAAGCCGATCCGGCTGGCCAGCAAGTCGATCCGCTGCCGGGCGCTGCTGGAGCGGGCGCTGGCCGTGGACGGCTTCCTCGGGGTGATGAGCTTCACCCTGGACGAGTCGCTCTGGCTGGCCCGCACCGGCGTCCGCGACATCCTGCTCGCCTACCCCTCCGCCGACCGGGCCGGCTTCGCCGAGCTGACCGCCGACCCCGGGGCCGCCCGCGAGATCACCGTGGTGCTGGACGACCCGGCCCAACTGGACCTGATCGACCGGGCCCGCGGCGGCGACGCCGAGGTGCGGGTCTGCCTGGAGCTGGACACCTCGCTGCACCTGCTCGGCGGCCGGGTCCGGGTGGGCGCCCGGCGCTCGCCGCTGCGCACCCCAGAGGACCTCGGCGCCTTCGCCGAGCTCGTCCAGCGCCGCCGGGGGTTCCGGGTGGTCGGCCTGATGGCGTACGAGGGGCACGTCGCCGGGGTGGGCGACCGGGTGCCCGGCCGGCCGGTGCGCTCCGGGCTGATCCGGCTGATGCAGGCCAAGGCCCGGACCGAGCTGGCCCAGCGGCGCGCGGCGACGGTCCGGCGACTGCGACAGGTGGCCGACCTGGAGTTCGTCAACGGCGGCGGCACCGGCAGCGTGGAGTCCACCGTGGCCGAACGCGCCGTCACCGAGGTCGCGGCCGGCTCCGGGCTGTACCAGCCGCAGCTGTTCGACAACTACCGCACGTTCCGGGGCCGCCCGGCCGCGCTCTTCGGCCAGCCCGTGGTGCGCCGACCCGGCCTCGGCGTGGTGACCGTCCTCGGCGGCGGCTACCCGGCCTCCGGCGCGGCCGGCCCGGACCGCTCGCCGGTGCCGTACCTGCCGGCCGGGCTGCGCTACGACCCGATGGAGGGCGCCGGGGAGGTGCAGACCCCGCTGCTCGGCTCCGCGGCGGACGACCTGCTGATCGGCGACCGGGTCTGGTTCCGCCACGCCAAGGCGGGTGAGCTGTGCGAACGCTTCGCCGAGCTGCACCTGATCGAGGACGACCGGATCGTACGGACCGTGCCGACGTACCGGGGCGAGGGCAGGACGTTCCTCTGACACTTCGTCCGGTTCTGCCCTACCGTGGTGCCGACACCACGAGCACCTAGGGGGCGACATGGAACCCGAGATCACGGACCTTGCGGCAAGGGGCGCGACCGCGCTGGTCGGCCTGATGGTCACCGAGGCCTGGACACGGTTCAGGCCTCGCTTCGCCGCGCTCTTCGGACGGGAGCGCGAGGAGGAGGTGTCGCTGGAGCTGGACGAGATCCAGGCCGAGATCACCGAGGATCCCGAGAACGGTGAGGGCCAGACCTCCCAGTGGCAGCGGCGGCTGCGTCTGGCACTGCGGAACAATCCGGAGGCGGTCACCGAACTCCGGTCGATCCTGGATGAGTTCGAGCCCAAGGTGCCCGAGCAGGCGACCAACGTGACGTACATCAACAACACGATCAACCAGGGAACCCACAGCGGAACCGTGATCATGACCGGTTACTACAACGAAAAGAAGGACTGACCTTTCCGGAGCCTTAACGGGGCCCGATGGAACGGCTAACCACGGCCGTCCGTCGGGCCTTTGCGCTGCTCGGGGGCCTACAGTCCGTCAACAAGCACAGTACGCGCGGCTATTGCCATCTGGTCCAGACCAATCCTACGCTCTGGCCGGGGGCCGTGCGCCGGGCCGGCGGCCCCCGAACGGGCAGGCGTGCCCGCTCCTCCCCCACACGTGCCCGGAACGACGGTCAAGGAGTCCCCACCCCATGTCCATCAAGCGCAATGCCCTGTCCGTCGGCGTGATCGGCGCCGCGCTCGTCGCGGTGGCCGGAGCCACCGCCGGCACCGCCAGCGCCCACGGCACGATGACCAACCCCGTCAGCCGGGTCGCCGCCTGCTACGCCGAGGGCCCCGAGCACCCGGTGTCCCAGATCTGCAAGGACCTCGTCGCCGCGAGCGGCACCCAGCCGCTGTACGACTGGAACGAGGTCAACATCGCCAACGCCAACGGCAACCACCAGGCGCTGATCCCGGACGGCAAGCTCTGCTCGGCCAACCGCGACAAGTACGCGGCGCTGGACTGGCCGCGCACCGACTGGCCGGCCACCGCGGTGAAGGCCGGATCCTTCACCTTCCAGTTCCGCACCACCGCGCCGCACGTCGGCACCCAGACCGTCTACATCACCAAGGCGGGCTACGACCCGACCAAGCCGCTGAAGTGGTCGGACCTCGACCCGGCCCCGGTGGCCAAGGTGCAGGTCGACCGCAACGCGGTCAACGGGTTCTACACCTACTCCGGCACCCTGCCGCAGCGCACCGGCCGCCAGGTCCTCTACACGGTGTGGCAGCGCAGCGACAGCCCGGAGGCCTTCTACTCCTGCTCCGACGTCGACTTCGGCGCCTCCACCACGGCCGTGTCGGCGCTCGCCGCCCAGGCCCCGGCCGCTCCCAGCGACGCCCAGATCGCGGCCGACGCGTCCAAGTCCACGGTCGCCCACCACGGCCACGGCGGGGACCCGAACTCCCCGGCCGGCCAGGTGATCCCGACCGCCTCCGCGGCCGTGGGCGGCACCTCGGCCACCGGTCCGCTGCTGCTCGCGGGCGCTGCCGCGATCGGTGTCGGCTGGGCCGGCATGGTGCTCCGGCGCCGTCGCGTCGAGGCTGTTCGACGCGACTCCTGACGCCGGGCACGGGAGCCGGGCCGGCACACCCCCGTCCGGCCCGGCTCCCGTGGCACCACCCGTACGACGACGAACGGCGGCCCACCCGGAGGGTTCCCTCCCGGGTGGGCCGCCGCCGTGTGAGGAGCGCGGTGCTCAGGTGGTGGTGCCCCCGGCGCCGCCGTCCGCACCGGACCCGCCGGAGCCGGAGCCCGTCCCGGGCAGCCCGGGGATGCTCGGCAGCTTGCCCTTGTAGGCGGAGATGCCCTGGACGACGGTGTCCATCACCGCGACGTCGGGCGACTTGTCGGCGATGTCGAAGCCGAAGTGCACCGAGACCAGCGACTTCCCGTCGGCGGACGGGAAGACCACGGTCTGCACGTAGCCGTTGTTGCCCTTGGGCGCGTCCACCTTCCAGCGGACCAGGTAGCCGTCCTGGCCGTTGACCTTCACGGCCTCGGACTTGAGCTCCTGGTGCCCGGTGACGTCGCCGTACGCGGCCTTGGCGGCCGTCGCGATGTCGGCCTTGGCCGCCGCCTGGGCGTCGGTGCCGCCGCCGTCGATCCGGCCGGTGTTCACGCCGCCGAGGGAGCAGCTGCCCTTGCCGTCCGCGCAGGTGTACGAGCCGACGCTGAGCGAGGCGTAGCCGTCCGTGGTGGTGCCGGCCTCCCAGCCGTCCGGGACCGGCAGGGTGAGCCGGTTGACCACGTCGATCGCCTTGTCGGCGTTCGGGCTGGTCCGGCCGCCGCCGTTGCCGCCCTTGCCGCCGTTTCCGCCCTTGCCGTTCCCGCTCCCGCCGTTGCCGCCGTTGCCGGGGTCCCCGAAGTCCGGGGCTCCGCCCCACGGGCCGTAGCCGCCCTGCGGGGCCGGGCGGGCGCTGCGCGGGGCGCGGTCCTGGTGGCCGTCCGTCGCGAGGTAGGTGACCCCGGCGCCGACGCCCAGGCCGAGCATGGCGGCGACGGTGGTCGCCAGCACCAGCTTGGAGGGCCTGCGCCGGGGCTTGCGCGGCGGCCCGCCGGGCGTGCCGTAGGCGGTGCCGAAGGGCGGCGGCTCCGGGTAGCGGACGGTCGGGCCGCTCTCCAGCACCTCGCCCTCCAGCACCGTGGGCTGCTCGGCCGCTCCCGGCGCGGGGATGTCCGAGGCGGGGATGTCCGAGGCGGGGGCGTCCGAGGGTGCGGGCCGGGTGTCGGCCGTCCAGCCCTTGCCGTCCCACCACCGCTGCGGCCTCGGGTCGCTCGTGGTGTCCTTGGGATCCGGGTACCACCCGGCGGGAATCTGCTCGCTCACAGAAGAGAATCTAAAGGCAGCCGGATAAACGCGAAATCAGCGCAGCCGGGAATTCCCGCCGTTTTCGATGAGATTCCGGTGAGAACCCCGCTTGCGCGGCCCGGCGCGGCCGGGATTCCCACCGGCGGCGGCTACAGCGGGGTGACGTACGCCCCGGAGATGCCGCCGTCCACCAGGAACTCGCTCGCCGTGATGAAGGAGGAGTCGTCGCTGGCCAGGAAGGCCACCGCGGCGGCGATCTCCTCGGCCCGGGCGAACCGGCCGAGCGGGATGTGCACCAGCCGGCGGGCGGCCCGCTCCGGGTCCGCGGCGAACAGCTCGCGCAGCAGCGGGGTGTCCACCGGTCCGGGCGAGAGCGCGTTGACCCGGATGCCCTCCCGGGCGAACTGCACGCCCAGCTCGCGGGACATCGCCAGCACCCCGCCCTTGGAGGCGGTGTAGGAGATCTGCGAGGTGGCCGCGCCCATCCGGGCCACGAAGCTGGCGGTGTTGATGATCGAGCCGCGGCCGTGCCGGCGCATGTACGGCAGCGCGGCCTTGCAGCACAGGTAGACCGAGGTCAGGTTGACCTCCTGGACCCTGCGCCAGGCGTCCAGGCCGGTGGTCAGGATCGAGTCGTCCTCGGGCGGCGAGATGCCCGCGTTGTTGAACGCGACGTCCACGCTGCCGCAGGTCTCGTACGCCTCGTCGAACAGCGCCTCCACCATGTACGGGTCGGTGACGTCAGTGTGCACGAACAGCCCGCCGACCTCCTTGGCGGCGGCCCGCCCGGTCTCCTCGTCGAGGTCGGCGCAGACCACCTTCGCCCCCTCCGAGGCGAGCCGGCGGGCGGCGGCCAGGCCGATCCCGCTGCCCGCGCCGGTGACCACGGCGGTGCGGCCGACCAGCCGGCGGCAGACGGCCTCGTCCCGCGCGGCGTGCTTCTCGCTCATCGGGCTGTCACTCCTCGCTGTGGATGAAGACGTTCTTGGTCTCGGTGAAGTGGCGCAGCGCGTCCGGGCCCAGCTCGCGGCCCACCCCGGACTCGCCGTAGCCGCCGAAGGGCGTCCAGTAGCGCACCGAGGAGTGCGAGTTGACCGACAGGTTGCCCGCCCGTACGCCGCGGGCCAGGCGCAGCGCCCGGCCGACGTCCCGGGTCCAGATCGAGCCGGCCAGGCCGTAGCGGGTGGCGTTGGCCAGGCGCAGCGCGTCGGCCTCGTCGGTGAACGGCAGGACGGCGGCGACCGGGCCGAAGATCTCCTCGGTGACGGCCGGGACCTGCGGGTCCTCGGGGCCGACGACCGTCGGCGGGTACCAGTAGCCGGGCCCGTCCGGGACCTTGCCGCGGGCCAGCACCGGCAGGTCGGGGGTGAGGTAGGAGGCCACCCGGCGGACCTGGGCGGCCGAGATCAGCGGGCCGAGCTCCGTCTGCGGGTCGGTCGGGTCGCCGGTGCGCAGGCTCTCGACGGCGGGCAGCAGCAGGGCGAGGAAGTCCTCGTACACCTCGCGCTGGACCAGGATCCGGCTGCGGGCGCAGCAGTCCTGGCCGCTGTTGTCGGCGAAGGACATCGGGTCGGCGGCGCGGGCCAGGTCGGCGTCGGCGAAGACGATGCTGGGGCTCTTGCCGCCGAGTTCCAGGGTGACCCGCTTGGCGCGGGCGGCGCAGCGGGCGGCGACCTCCTTGCCGACGACGGTCGAGCCGGTGAAGACGATCTTGCGGACGGCCGGGTGGTCCACCAGGGCCCGGCCGGTGGTGGTGCCCGCGCCGGGGACGACCTGGAACAGGCCCTCGGGCAGGCCCGCCGCGAGGCCGAGTTCGGCCAGCCGCAGCGCGGTCAGCGGGGTGGCCTCGGCGGGCTTGAGCAGGACGGCGTTGCCGGCCGCGAGGGCGGGGGCGAAGCCCCAGGCGGCGATCGGCATCGGGAAGTTCCACGGTGCGATCACCCCGACCACGCCGACCGGCTCGTGGAAGGTCACGTCCAGGCCGCCGGCCACCGGGATCTGCCGGCCGGCCAGCCGCTCCACTCCCCCGGCCGCGTACTCCAGCAGGTCCCGGACGTTGCCGGCCTCCCAGTGGGCGTTGGCCGGCAGGTGGCCGGCCTCCGCCACCTCCAGGGCGGCCAGCTCGGGGACGTGCGCCTCGACCTGGTCGGCGAACCGGCGCAGCAGCCGGGCGCGTTCGCCGGGGGCGAGCGCCGCCCAGCCGGTCTGGGCCCTCGCCGCCCGCCGGACGGCCGCGTCCAGCCGTTCGGGGGCGGTGTCGGGGACGGTGGCGAGCACCTCGCCGGTGGCGGGATTGCGGACGGTGCTGCTCCCGGCGCTCGCGTCGGGCTCGGTCATGCGTCACATCCGTTCGAAGGATCGGTAGCGCTCCCAGTCGGTGACCGCCCCGTCGTAGGCGGCCTGCTCGACCCGGGCCATGTTCAGGTAGTGCTCGACGACGTCGTCGCCGAAGGCCTCGCGGGCCAGTGCGCTGTCCGCCCACAGCTCGGCCGCCTCGCGCAGCGATCCGGGCACCCGGACGTACTCCTCGACCGCGTAGGCGTTGCCGAGGCAGGGCGCGGGCAGGTCCAGCTTGCGCTGCAGCCCGTGCAGGCCGGCCGCGATCATCCCGGCCACCGCGAGGTACGGGTTGACGTCGCCGCCGGGCACCCGGTTCTCCATCCGCAGGCCGGGGCCGTGGCCGACCACCCGGTAGGCGCAGGTGCGGTTGTCCCGGCCCCAGGCGACGGCGGTCGGGGCGAAGGAGCCGGGGCGGTAGCGCTTGTAGGAGTTGATGTTCGGCGCGTACAGCAGGCTGAACTCGCGCAGCGCGACCAGCTGGCCGGCCAGGAAGTACCGCATGGTGTCCGTCATCCGGCCGTCCCGGTCGGCGAAGGCGGGGGCGCCGACGGCGTCGCGCAGCGAGAGGTGGATGTGGCAGCTGTTGCCCTCGCGCTCGTCGTACTTGGCCATGAAGGTGAGCGCGCAGCCGAGCTGGGCGGCGATCTCCTTCGCGCCGGTCTTGTAGACGCTGTGCTGGTCGCAGGTGGTGAGGGCGTCGGTGTAGCGGAAGGCGATCTCGTGCTGGCCGAGGTTGCACTCGCCCTTGGCGGACTCCACCACCAGGCCGGCGCCGGCCATCTCGGTGCGGATCCGGGACAGCAGCGGCTCGACCCGGGCGGTGCCCAGCATCGAGTAGTCCACGTTGTAGAGGTTCGCCGGGGTCAGGCCGCGGTAGCCGCCCAGCCAGGCCTGTTCGTAGGTGTCGCGGAAGACCAGGAACTCCAGTTCGGTGCCGATGTCGGCGGCCAGGCCGTGCTCGGCGAGCCGGGCGATCTGGCGGCGCAGCAGCTGGCGCGGGGCGGCGTCCACCGGGTGGCCGCCGTGCCGGGCGAGGTCGGCGGTGACCTGGGCGGTGCCGGGCTGCCAGGGGGTCAGCCGCAGGGTGCCGAGGTCGGGGCGCATCGCGAAGTCGCCGTAGCCGGTGGCCCAGGAGGAGAAGGCGTAGCCGTCCACGGTGTTCAGGTCGACGTCGACGGCCAGCAGGTAGTCGCAGGCCTCGGCGCCGTGCTCGGCGACCTCGTCGAGGAAGAACCGGGCGGCGAAGCGCTTGCCCTGGAGGCGGCCCTGCATGTCGGTGAAGGCGAGCGCGACGGTGTGCACCTCGCCGGAGTCCACCAGGGTCCGCAGCCCGTCCAGGGTCAGCGGCGGCCGGGCCGGCGAGCCGGCGGCGGCCTGTTCGGGCAGTTCGGACATGCCGAACCCTCCTCCTCGATCACTCTTCGAGATCAAGCGGTCACAGCGAACCGTACGGCCTGCGACTCGCGGGGCGGAAGAGGGCGGGTGGGTGTCGGGTGCCCGTGGCGCGCCGACGCGCGTGGCTGACGGTGGATCAGGTGCTCCGGGGGGAGAATGCGCGCCATGGATCGCAGGCCTTTGATCGGCGTCAGCACCTACCTGGTGGACGCGAGTTGGAGCGATTGGCGGGGCCGCCGGGTGGCCCTGCTGCCCGAGCGGTACACCGCGCAGGTCCGGGACTCGGGCGGGATCGCGGTCCTGCTGCCGCCGGACGTCCCGGAGCGCGCCCCGGAGGTGCTGGCCCGGCTGGACGGCCTGGTGATCGCGGGCGGGCCGGACATCGACCCGGCCTACTACGGGCAGCCGGCCCATCCGGCGACCGAGGTCGAGTCGCCGGAGCGGGACGCCTGGGAGGTCGCGCTGCTGCGATCGGCGCTGGCGGCGGGGATGCCGCTGCTGGCGGTCTGCCGGGGCATGCAGATCCTGAACGTGGTGTGCGGCGGGACGCTGGTGCAGCACCTGCCGGACGTGGTGCCGGTGGACGTGCACGGCGGCTCGCCCGGGCTCTACGGCTCGCACCCGGTGCGGCCGGTGCCGGGGACGCTGCTGGGCGGGCTGCTGCCGGAGAGCGAGCTGGAGGTGCCGACCTTCCACCACCAGGCCGTCGACCGGCTGGGGGCCGGCCTGCGGGTGAGCGCCCACGCGCCGGACGGGACGGTGGAGGCGGTGGAGGGTCCGGGGTTCGCGCTCGGGGTCCAGTGGCATCCGGAGCAGGGGGAGGACCTGCGGCTGATGCGGGCCCTGGTCCGGGCGGCCACCGCGGCGGCCCTCGACCCGCTGGCGCTGGGGTAGCGCAACTGGGCATGAGGGAACGGGAGTTCGGCCCGCCGGGCGGCTGCGGAGTGCGCCGGGTCCGGCCGCCCGGACGGGAACGACAACGGTCACCAGTACAACCTTTGGATCTTTGTCGATTCTGCGGTTCACTTCGGTTGCGGGGCGGTCGCGCCGCGCCCCCTTTCCCACCCGTGCGCCCAGAGAGGACCTCCATGGCCGGGCACGAGCATTCGCACGATGATCATGCGCATGACCAGAAGCACTCGCACGGCTCCGGCGGACACTCCCACGGCCCCGGAGGGCACGGGCACGGCCCCGGAGGGCACGGGCACGGCCCCGGAGGGCACGGGCACGGCTCCGGAGGGCACGGGCACGGCGGCCACTCGCACGGCGTAGCCGCCGACGCGGACCGCCGCTGGCTGCTCAGCGCCCTCGCCCTGATCGTCGTCTTCATGGCCGGCGAGGTCGTGGTCGGCTTCGCCGCCCAGTCCCTGGCGCTGATCTCGGACGCGGCCCACATGCTCACCGACGCCGCCTCGATCGTGCTCGCGCTGATCGCCATGCGGCTCGCCGCCCGCCCGGCCCGCGGCGGCTACACCTACGGCCTCAAGCGCGCCGAGATCCTCTCCGCGCAGGCCAACGGGGTCACCCTGCTGGTGCTGTCGGCCTGGCTGGGCTACGAGGCGATCACCCGGCTGCTCGAACCGCCGGAGGTCACCGGCTCACTGGTGCTGATCACCGCACTGGTCGGGATCGTGGTCAACCTCGCCGCCACCTGGTGCATGTCCAAGGCCAACCGCAGCTCGCTGAACGTCGAGGGCGCCTTCCAGCACGTACTGACCGACCTCTACGCCTTCATCGCCACCGCCGTCGCCGGTGCGATCGTCCTGACCACCGGCTTCGCCCGGGCCGACGCGATCGCCTCGCTGATCGTCGTCGCGCTGATGCTCAAGGCCGGCATCGCGCTGGTCCGGGACTCCGGGCGGATCTTCCTGGAGGCCGCCCCGGCGGGGATCGACCCGGACGCGGTGGCCGACCGGATGGTCACCGAGCCGCTGGTCGAGGAGATCCACGACCTGCACATCTGGGAGATCACCTCCGGTCAGCCGGCCCTGTCCGCGCACATCCTGGTCACCCCCGGCGGCGACTGCCACGCGGTGCGGCGCTCCCTGCAGCGCCGGCTCTCGGAGGAGTACGGCATCACCCACTCCACCCTCCAGGTCGACCACGTCGGCGAGGACGAGGCGGGCGCGCTGCTGCAGATCACCGCCCCGGCCGACTCCACCGTCGAGCACTGCGCCGACGCCCACGGCCCGGTCCACCGCGCCGGACCGCACGAGCACTGACAACACCCGTCCGTCACCGCGGTGCGGCATGATGCTGAGTCGTGACCGCACCGCGACTGATGCTGCTCGACTCCGCCAGCCTGTACTTCCGGGCCTACTTCGGCGTACCGGACACCCTGCGCTCGCCGCAGGGTGAGCCGGTCAACGCCGTCCGTGGGCTGCTGGACTTCATCACCAGACTGGTCCACGACCACCGGCCCGAGCAGTTGGTGGCCTGCATGGACGCCGACTGGCGCCCCCAGTGGCGGGTGGACCTCATCCCCTCCTACAAGACCCACCGGGTCGCCGAGGCGGCCGAGGACGGCGAGGAGGAGGTGCCCGACACGCTGGCCCCGCAGGTCCCGGTGATCGAGCAGGTGCTGGACGCGCTCGGCATCGCCCGGGTCGGCTCCCCCGACTACGAGGCGGACGACGTGATCGGCACGCTCACCGCCCGCGCCGCCGGGCCGGTGCAGATCGTCACCGGCGACCGCGACCTCTTCCAGCTGGTGGACGACGCCCGCGGGATCACGGTGCTCTACCCGGTCAAGGGCATGGGCAACCTCCAGGTCACCGACGACGCGCTGCTGCTGGAGAAGTACGGCGTGCGCGGCGCCCAGTACGCCGACATGGCCGCCCTGCGCGGCGACCCGTCGGACGGCCTGCCCGGCGTCAAGGGCATCGGCGAGAAGACCGCCGCCCAGCTGATCAACGAGTACGGCGACCTCGCGGCCATCCGCGCCGCCGCCCTCGACCTCGGCTCCAGGCTCACCCCGGCCCGCCGCCGCAACATCGTCGAGGGCGCCGGCTACCTGGACGTCGCCCCCAAGGTCGTCCGCGTCGCCGACGACGCCCCGCTGCCGGACTTCGACCCGGCCCTCCCCCGCGAGCCGCTCTACCCGATGACCCTGGAGGAGCTCTCCGCCCGCTGGGGCCTCGGCACCTCCCTGGACCGCCTGCTGGAGGCCCTCGCCACCCGCTGAGCCCGAATCCTCGCAGGGGCCCGCACGTTCGCGTCGAACGTGCGGGCCCTCGGCGTTCCCGGGGCCTGCCGTCCCCAAGTGCCCTTGACCGCAGCCCACTTTGCGATGCAAAGTTCATGGCACAGCAAAGCAATCGTGCGCGACAAGGGGTGGAACATGACGACAGAGCACCGGGCCGGCCCGGCCGGACTCCTCGCCGAGACGGAAGGGCTCCGGGTCCGGGCCCGGACCCGGCTGCGCGGCTCGGGGGTGCCGCTGCTCGGGTTCGGCCTGCTGGCCCTGGCCGCCGTGCCGATCTCCGGCCAGGCCTACAACTTCGGCGCCAACGGGCGGTCCGTCACGTCCTATCCGCTCTTCGCGTACTCCGAGCTCATCGGCCTCTGCGTCCCCCACGCACCGGACGCCCCGTGCCTCGCCGGCGAGTTCGACGGAGCCGTCCTCCGCTTCCTGGCCTGGGGCGTCTGGTACGCGCTGCTCCCGCTCGCCTGGCTGGTGCTGTCCCGCTGGTACCGGCGGCGCGGCGAGGCCCGCGGGATCGTCCCGCGCCGCGTCGGCTGGCTCGCCACCACGGTCGGCGCCGGCGTCCTGGTCGCCGCCGTGCTGGTCGCCCTGCTGTCCGTCCGCCGGGTGCCGTTCGTGCTCGACATGCTCGCCAACACCTACGCCTCACCCTGGTACGCGGTCGGAGCCGGCCTGATCGTCCTCGGGCTGACCGAGCGCAGTCCCCTGGCGGCCTCCGCCGGACTCGTCCACACGGCGCTGCTCACCGCCTACCTCGCGGCGCCCTGGGAGAGCGGCTGGCTGCCGTGGCTCGACCGGGGCGACGGCGGCTGGGCCGACGGCCCGCAGCCGAAGGCCCTGCTGCTGGCGGCGGTCCTGCTGGCCGCCGGGCTGGCGCAGTGGACGGCGGCCCGCCGCGCACCGGGAGCATCCCGTACGGTCACCTCTTGACTTCCTCCCCCTAAAGGAGGGGCTTCCCCTCAGCCTCGCGGCTGAGCCGCTGCGCGTGAGCGCGGCGGTGGGACGACTTCCTGCTTCACCGACGACCGCCCGCCCGGAGTGCTCCGTTGAGGTCTTACACCGTCTCCACAGGCTGCTGCCGCCAGCCCGGCGGCCAGGATGTTCTCAGCTGCGTTCACGTCCCGGTCGTGGGTCGTCCCGCAGCCGCACGTCCACTCGCGGACGTTCAGCGGCATCCTGCCCTGCAGGGTGCCGCAGGCCGAGCACAGCCTGGAGCTGGGGAACAACCGGTCGACGGCGATCAGCTCGCGGCCGTACCACTGGGCCTTGTACTCCAGCATGGACCGCAGCTCGGTCCACGAAGCGTCGCTTATGGAGCGGGCGAGCTTGCGGTTCTTGAGCATGTTGCGGACCGTCAGGTCCTCGATCACGACCGTTTGGTTCTCACGGACGAGTCGGGTGGTGAGCTTGTGCAGGAAATCGCGGCGCCGGTCGGCGATCCGCGCGTGGACACGCGCGACCTTCTTGCGGGCCTTCTCGCGGTTGGCCGAGCCCTTGGCCTTGCGGGACAGTTCCCGTTGAGCCTTGGCCAGGCGCCGGCCGTCACGGCGTTCGTGTTTCGGGTTGGTGATCTTCTCCCCCGTGGAGAGCGTCACGAGGCTGGTGATCCCGGCGTCGATCCCGACCGCGGCATTCACCGGGGCCGGCATCGTCGGCCGGTCGTCGCACAGCATCGAGACGAACCAGCGTCCCGCGCTGTCCTGCGACACGGTCACCGTGGACGGGAGCGCACCCTCCGGGAGCGGCCTCGACCACACGATGTCCAGCGGCTCGGCCATCTTCGCCAAGGTCAGCACGCCGTCTCGGTAGCGGAACGCGGAGCTGGTGTACTCGGCAGACCTGCGGGACTTCTTCCGGGACTTGAACGTCGGGTACTTCGCCCGCTTGAGCCAGAAGTTGGCGAACGCCCCTTGCAGGTGCCGCAGAGCCTGCTGCAACGGAACGGACGAAACCTCGGACAGATAGGACAGTTCCTCGGTCTTCTTCCACGCCGTCAGCATCGCGGAGGTGGCGTTGTAGTTGATCCGCTCCTGGCGCAGCGTCCACGCCTCGGTCCGGGCCTGCAACGCCATGTTGTAGACCTTGCGCACGCATCCGAACGTACGCGACAGCTCGGCCGCCTGCGCACCGGTCGGGTAGAAGCGGTACTTGAACGCCCGCTTCACATGGTTCGCGGTCACACTCACAACCTAGCGCGATCACTTGTAACGATCGAATCTCCCGGTCAGAGCGCTACGGTCCGCCCAACGGCGAAACGCGGCCCGTTGCCCTGCTCCGCAGGAGATCCATTTCCTCCCCCGGCTGAAGCCGGGGGTATCCATGGAGGTCTCCGATGAGCGTTGCGGACGAAGCCGAGGAGCAGCACCCGACCCTGGCCCTGGACGACACCGTCCACCAGCGGGTCCGGCTGGGCATCCTGACCATCGCCCGCGAGGCCGACCGGGTCGAGTTCGGCTTCCTCAAGGAGCAGTTGGGCGCCACCGACGGCAACCTGTCCCGCCACCTCAAGGTCCTGGAGGAGTCCGGCCTCGTCGCCGTCGCCAAGGGCTACGTCGGCCGCCGCCCCCGCACCTGGGTCTCCCTCACCCCCCACGGCGCCGAAGCCCTGGACCGCGAACTGCGCGCCCTGCGCGAACTCGTCCGCCGCCTCGACGCCGCCGGGCCCCGACACCCCCGGACGTAGGAAGGCCGCCGGGCCGACCTCCCACGGGCCGTCCCTCCATCGGACGCCGCACCGAACCTTCCCGCCGCGGCAGCAGGGCGCTAGGCTGCGGCCTTCCGAGCCGGCACCCGACGAGCCGTGCCCGGTCGGTGCTTCGGGCCGCCCCTCACCCGGATCCCGCCGACCGCGGTGTGCCCCGTCCTCCTGTGTGCCGGGGAACTCTGAAAGGGATCTGATGGAGGGGCGAATGGAGTCGCATCTCGCACGCGCCGTGCGGACGGGCAGACGCCGGGCCGAGGACTTCTCCCACGGCTACCGGCGGGTGGCCCCCGGAGTCCTGCGGGTCAGCGTCGGGGCGGTGTACCTCTGGTTCGGGGTGCTCAAGTTCATCCCCGGGGCCAGCCCCGCCGAGGACCTCGCCACCCGCTGCATGAGCCTGCTGACCTTCGACCTGGTGCCGCCCGGCGTCTCCCGGCCGCTGCTGGCCCTCATGGAGGTCGCCATCGGGGCCGGACTGGTCACCGGGCTGCTGCTCCCCGTCGCCCTGGCGGTGTTCTTCGTGCACATGGCCGGGGTGTTCGCGACGCTCGTCCTGCTGCCGGACGACGTGTGGGTGCACGGCGTCCCGCCCGTCCCGACGCTGGAGGGGCAGTACATCCTCAAGAACATCGTGCTGATCGCGGCCTGCCTGACCGTCGCCACCCGACGGGAGGACCGGCCCGACCCGGCCCCGCGCGACGGCCACCTCACCGGCACCGGCCCCCGGGCCGAACACCGGACGATGACGGGCTGACCGCGCCACCGGGCCGCGGCCTCGCCCGGATCGAGCGGGGCCGCGAAGGCCCCGACGCCAGAGCCCGCCGCCCGGGCGGCGGCTCCGCGCCTTCTGTTGCGCAGGAAGTCGGCCGGGCCGACTTCCTGCGCAACGCCGTGGAAGCCCCGGCGGCGAGGCGAAGCCGCATGGGGTGGGAGCGGGAAAGCGAAGGGGCCCGCGCGCTCGGGTGAGCGGGCGGGCCCCTTCGGGTGTCCGGCTAGCCCACGGAGGAGTAGGCGATGATGCCGCGGCGGAGGCCGTCGACGGCCTTGCGGGCGGTCCGGCGGAGTTCGACGTCCTCGCCGGCGGCGTCCTGGATCTGGCCGAGGACGTCGATCAGCTGCTTGGTCCAGCGGACGAAGTCGCCGGCCGGCATGTCGGCGTCGCGCAGGACCTGGTCGAGGTTGTGGCCGAGCGCCCAGCGGTAGGCGACCCAGGCGAAGCCGAGGTCGGGCTCGCGCTGGCCGACGCCCTCCGCGGTGTTGATCCGGTGCTGCTCCTCCAGGGCGTCCAGGTGGCCCCAGATCCGGACCATCTTGCCGAGCGCCTCCTTGGCCGCGCCCTCCGGCACCCGGGGGGCGCCGGCGTCGTCGGACTGGCGGGCCTCGTACACCAGCGCCGAGGCGCAGGCGGCGAGTTCGGCGGCGGCCAGGCCGCTCCAGACGCCCTCGCGGATGCATTCGGAGGCGAGCAGGTCGAGCTCGCCGTACAGCCGGCCGAGCCGCTTGCCGTCGTCGGTGACGGTGTCGCCGCTGAGGTAGCCGAGGTCGGTGAGCAGTCCGCAGACCCGGTCGAAGGTGCGGGCGATGGTGTGGGTGCGCGAGCGCATCCGGCGTTCCAGCAGCTCGGTGTCGCGGTGCAGCCGGTGGTAGCGCTCGGCCCAGCGGGCGTGGTCCTCGCGGTCGGAGCAGCCGTGGCAGGGGTGCTGGCGCAGTTCGGTGCGCAGCCGGGTGATCTCCGGGTCGTCGGCGGCGGCCGCGCGGCCGCGCCGGAACCGCTCGGGCTCCAGGTGACCGGCCTTGGTGCGCAGGGCCGAGGCGAGGTCGCGCCGGGACTGCGGGCTGCGCGGGTTGAAGGACTTGGGGATGCGCAGCCGCTCGACCGCGACGACCGGGTGCGGGAAGTCGATCATGGCGAGCCGCTTGACCTGCCGCTCGGCGGTGAGCACCACCGGGCGGGGGCCGTCCTGGTAGTCGGGGTGGCGCGGGCCTCCCCGGCCGGAGCGGTTGACCGGCGGCAGGCCCGGGTCGAGGACCAGGGCGAGGCCGGCGAACTTGCCGGTGGGCACGTGGATGACGTCGCCCGGCTTGAGCTGCTCGATGGACTCGACGGCGGCCGCGCGGCGCTGGCTGCTGCCCTCGCGGGCCATCTCGTTCTCGCGGTCCTTGAGCTTGCGGCGCAGCTCCATGTACGCGTCGAAGTCGCCGAGGTGGCAGGTCATCGACTCGCGGTAGCCCTCCAGCCCCTCCTCGTTGCGCTGCACCTGACGGGCGATGCCGACCACCGAGCGGTCCGCCTGGAACTGGGCGAAGGAGGTTTCCAGCAGCTCGCGCGAGCGGTGCCGGCCGAACTGGGAGACCAGGTTGACGGCCATGTTGTAGGAGGGCCGGAACGAGGACTTCAGCGGGTAGGTGCGGGTGCCGGCCAGGCCGGCCAGCGCCTCGGGGTCGAGGCCGCGCTGCCAGAGGACCACGGCGTGGCCCTCGATGTCGATGCCGCGCCGCCCGGCCCGGCCGGTGAGCTGGGTGTACTCGCCGGGGGTGATGTCGGCGTGGGTCTCGCCGTTCCACTTGACGAGCTTCTCCATGACCACCGAGCGGGCGGGCATGTTGATGCCGAGCGCCAGGGTCTCGGTCGCGAAGACGGCCTTGACCAGGCCCTTCACGAAGAGCTCCTCGACGACCTCCTTGAACCGGGGCAGCATCCCGGCGTGGTGGGCGGCGATGCCGCGCTCCAGCCCGTCCAGCCACTCGAAGTAGCCGAGGACGTGCAGGTCCTCGTCGGGGATGTCGGCGCAGCGCTCCTCGACGATCGCCCGGACCCGGGCGCGGTCCGCGTCCTTGTTGAGCCGCAGGCCGGAGCTGAGGCACTGCTGGACGGCGGCCTCGCAGCCGGCCCGGCTGAAGATGAAGGTGATCGCGGGCAGCAGGCCCTCGGCGTCGAGCCGGTCGATGACGTCCACGCGGCTCGGCGTCCAGACCCGGCCGGGCCGGCCGTTGGGCATCGAGCGGCCCCGGCCGCGGCCGAAGCGGTCGCGCGGGTTGCGGTCGAGCTCGGAGCGGGCGAGCCGGACCAGCTCGGGGTTGACGGCCTTGCCGGGGTTCTTCAGGTTGTGCTTGGGGCGGCCGTCGCGGTCGGGGTCGGCGAACAGGTCGTACATCCGGTTGCCGGCCATCACGTGCTGCCACAGCGGCACGGGGCGGGTCTCGGAGACGATCACCTTGGTGCCGCCGCGCACGGTGTCCAGCCAGTCGCCGAACTCCTCGGCGTTGGAGACGGTCGCGGAGAGCGAGACGAGGGTGACCGACTCGGGGAGGTGGATGATGACCTCCTCCCAGACGGCGCCGCGGAGGCGGTCGGCGAGGTAGTGCACCTCGTCCATCACGACGTAGCCGAGGCCGTCGAGGGTGCTGGAGCCCGCGTAGAGCATGTTGCGCAGCACCTCGGTGGTCATCACCACCACGGGTGCGTCGCCGTTGACGGTGTTGTCGCCGGTGAGCAGGCCGACCTTGGCGGCGCCGTAGCGCTTGACCAGGTCCCCGTACTTCTGGTTGGAGAGCGCCTTGATCGGCGTGGTGTAGAAGCACTTGCGGCCCGCGGCCAGGGCCAGGTGCACGGCGAACTCGCCGACGATGGTCTTCCCGGAGCCGGTGGGGGCGGCGACCAGGACGCCGGATCCGGCCTCCAGCGTCTCGCACGCCTCCAGCTGGAAGTCGTCCAGCGGGAAGTCGTACAGCTGCTGGAAGCCGTACAGGGCGGTGGCCTGCTCCTTCGCCCGGCGACGGCTGGCCGCGTACGCCTCGGCGGGGCTGAGCTCCTGGTCGTCCTGGGGCTCTGGATCGGGGGTGTTCATCGCCGTCCGGGTGTGGTTGGTGTGATCTCGCATCTCAGCGAGAGGTTACCCGGGAGGAGTGACATCGATAGCACCGTTTTTCCGTGACCTGGACGACCGGGACCACCGGGGCCACCGGCGCCGGCCGACGGCCCGGCCCCGGCCCCGGGGCTCAGCCCTTCAGCAGTTCCACCAGCCCGTCCGCCAGCCGCTCGTACTCCTCCGGCCGGTTGTACAGCTGCGCGCTGACCCGCAGCACCCCGCCGCCGGCCCACGGGCGGACGGCGATCCGGGTGCCGAGCCGGTGCCACACCTCGGCCATCAGCGCCTTCACCTGCGGCTCGGTCTCGCCGAACCCGTCCGGCAGCCGGACGGTGCTCATCCAGACCCCGGGGGTCGCGGGCAGCGGCGCCAGGCCGGCCCGCTCGGCCAGCACCCGGCGGCCGTACGCGGCGAGGGCGGTGTTGTGGGCGGCCACCTCCGCGTGGCCGAGGGCGCGCAGCAGCTCGAAGCCGGCCGGGGCGGCCAGCCAGGGGGTGTAGTCGCAGGTGCCGCGCCACTCCACGTTGCCCGGGAAGCCCTTGTCGTGTTCCCAGGACAGTGCCAGCGGGCGCACCCGGGCGGTCCACTCGGGGCGGACGGCGAGCACGCCGGTGGCGCGCGGGGCGAAGGCCCACTTGTGCAGGTTGCCGAACCAGAAGTCGGCGTTCGGATCGATCGGGGCGGGCAGCATGCCGGGGGCGTGGGCGCCGTCCACCACGGTGGTCACGCCGCGGGCGCGCAGGTCGGCGAGCAGGGCCGGGCCGGCCACCAGGCGGGCGGTGGGCGAGGTCAGCTGGTCCAGGATCGCGACGGTGGTGCGTCCGTCCACGGCGGCGAGCACCGCCTCCCGGACGGCCTGCTCGTCCGGGGCGTCCAGCGGCACCTCGACGACCACCACGTCGGCGCCGGTCTCGGCGGCCCTGCGGACCGCGGCCCGGGTCACCGCGCCGTAGCCGTGGTCGGTGACCAGGATCCGGTCGCCGGGGGCGAACGGGATGCTGTCCAGGGCGATCGCGACGGCCTCGGTGACGTTGGCGACCAGCGCGAGCCGGTCCGGGTCGGTGTCCAGCTCGGCGGCGAGAAGGGCGCGGGCGGCGGCGATCCGGGCGGGGAGGTCGGCGAAGAAGCCGTCCGGGTCCCGCTCGTGCTCGGTGCGCAGCCGCTCCTGCGCCCGCTGCACCGGGACGGGCACGGCGCCGAACGAGCCGTGGTTCAGGTGCGCGGTCTGCGGGGACACGCTGAACAGCCGGTCGGCGGCGGGCAGGGGGGCCGGGGGTTCGGCGGTCCGCAGGTCCTCGGTCACGGTTTCCTCCGCTGGCTGGCGCACCGGTGGGCGGCGCGCCGGTGGCTCGACGTCTCGGCGGGCCGGTCGACACCGGCACGCACTGATGTGTGACATTTCACATGACAGACTACTGGTCGGGGCCCACACCTCGCGACCACCATCGGGCCGTGACCAACACCGACGCCTTCCTTGCCCTCAGCGCCCGTACCGGCCGGTTCGCCTTCGGCGCGCCGCGTGCGTACACCCTCGCCGAGGACGGTACCCGGCTGCTGCTGCTCCGCTCCACCGGTCCGGAGGATCCGGTGGACCGCCTCCACCTGCTCGACACCGCGACCGGCGAGGAGCGCCTGGTCGCCGACCCGGCCGCGCTGCTGCCCGGCCGCACCGGCCGCCGCGACGACCTGCCCGTCGTCGAGCGCCGGCTGCGCGAGCGCACCCGGCTGGTCGCCGCCGGCATCGGCACGTACGCCGCCACCGCCGACCTCGCCACCGCCGTCTTCACCCTGGACGGCCGACTGTTCCGCACCGACACCACCGCCGGCACCAGCGACGAACTCCCCGTCGCCGGGCCCGCGTTCGACCCCCGGCCGGACGCCACCGGGCAGCGCGTCGCCTACGTCGCCGAGGACGCCCTGTACGTCACCCCGGCCCTCGAACCGTTCTCCCCCGTCGACGGCGCCCGCTGGGGCGTCGCCGAATTCGCCGCCGCCGAGGAGCTCGGCCGCTCCCGCGGCCACTGGTGGCGCCCGGACGGCGGCGCGCTGCTGGCCGCCCGGGTGGACGAATCCGCCGTCCCCCGGCGCTACTTCGCCGACCCGGCGCACCCCGGCGAGGCCCCCGAGGACTTCGCCTACCCGCAGGCCGGCGGCCCCAACGCGGACGTCCAGCTCTGGGTGCTCGGCCTCGACGGCACCCGGGTCCGACTGCGCTGGGACGCCGAGGAGTTCCCGTACGTCTGCGCCGCCTCCTGGGCCTCCGCCGAGGAGGTGCTGCTCACCGTCGCCGACCGCCTGCAGCAGAACGTGCTGCTGCTGAGCGTCGACCCGGCCACCGGCACGAGCGCCGAACTCTCCCGCACCACCGACGAGTTCTGGGTGGACGACCTGCCCGGCACCCCGGCCCGGCTGGCCGACGGCCGGCTGCTCACCGTCCACGACACCCCGCAGGCCCGCGGCCTCGCGCTGGACGGCAAGCCGCTGGACACCGCCGGCCTGCAGATCCGCCGGGTCGTCGGCCGGCTGAACGGCCGGCTGCTCTGCGAGACCGGCGAGGGCGACCCCTTCGACCAGTACGTCCACCTGGTCGACCCGGACGGCGGCGCCCCCGAGCCGCTCGCCTCCGGCCCCGGCACCCACACGGCCCTCGCCGCCGCCGACACCCTGCTGCTCACCTCGGCCGGCCCGGAGGGCGTGCGGCGCGTCGTCAGCCGCGACGGCCGCGAGCTGCCGCTCACCGACCACAGCGCCGCGCTGCCCCACCGGGTGGAGCCGCGACTCGCCCGGGTCACCGGGCGCGCCCTGCCCAGCGCCGTGGTCTACCCGCGCGACCACGTCCCGGGCCGGCGGCTGCCCGTCCTGCTGGACGTCTACGGCGGGCCCGGCTACCAGGCGGTGGCCAACGAGCCGCGCCGCTGGCAGCTCAAGCAGTGGTGGGCCGACCAGGGCTTCGCGGTGGTCACCGTCGACAACGGCGGCACCCCGTTCGTCTCCCCCGAGTTCACCCGCACCATCTTCCGCCGCTTCTCCCAGGTGGCGCTGGACGACCAGGTCGACGCCCTGCACGCGCTCGCCGAGCGGCACCCGGACCTCGACCTCGGCCGGGTGGGCGTGCGCGGCTGGTCCTACGGCGGCTACTTCGCGGCGCTCGCCGTCCTGCGCCGCCCGGACGTCTTCCACGCCGCCTGCGCGGGCGCCCCGCCCACCGACTTCCGGCTCTACGACACCGCGTACACCGAGCGCTACCTCGGCCTGCCGCAGGACAACCCCGAGGGCTACGCCGACGACTGCCTGATCACCGACGCGCCCGGCCTGGCCAGGCCGCTGCTGCTGATCCACGGGCTGGCCGACGACAACGTCCACCCCTCGCACACCCTGCTGCTCTCCCAGGCGCTCACCAGGGCCGGCCGGCCGCACAGCGTGCTGCCGCTGCCCGGGGCCACCCACATGACCCCGGGCGGCCTGATGGAGCAGCTCGCCGAGGCCGAACTCGCCTTCCTGCGGGCGTCCCTGGGGTAGTCCGTTGCACCGCCCGGGCCGGACTGCGACACTCCGCACGATCGCCGCCCGGTCCGGGCGGGCCAGGACGACGGGGAGAACGCGGATGAGGATCGACCGACCCGGCCCGGTCGGGCGGCGGCAGTGGACGCCACTGACCGCGGGCAACGCCGGACTCGCCTTCGGGCTGGAGCTCGCCCTGCTGGCGTCGCTCTGCTACTGGGGCTTCCAGGCCGGCCCGAACACCGGCCTGCGGCTGCTGTTCGGGCTCGGCGCTCCGGCCCTGGCAGCCGGCGTCTGGGCGCTGTTCCTGGCCGCGGGCGGGCCCGCCGTCCGGCTGCCGGTCGGTGCGGAGATCGTGGTCAAGCTGCTGGTCCTCGGCACCGGCGCGCTCGCCCTGCACGCCACCGGGCGGAGCACCCTCGCGCTGGTGTACGGCGCGCTGGTGGTGGTCAGCGTGGCCCTGGAGTACACCACCGGCTGACGGTCCGGCAGGCCAAGGGCGTCGTACCTCCTGGTGCGGCGCCCTTCCGCTTGCTCCACACCTCTTCCACGTGACCCGTCACATGTGAAATATTACCTGCGCTTCACCGACTGATGACCTGAAGGACCCCCATCCCCCCGAAAGGACCGGTCAGTTGCGCAGACTGTCCGCCGCCCTCGCCGCCGCGCTCACCACCGGCGCGATAGCGGCCACCCTGCTGGGCACCCCCGCCCAGGCCGCACCCCCGACCCCCGCCGCCCTCGCCGCGGCCCAGGCCGACGCCGAACAGGGCGCCGAGGCCCCGCCCGCCCCGCTGGCCCCCCAGGAGCGCGAGCGCCAGGCGCTGCGCGGCAAGGCCCTGGAGCAGCTCAACAAGGGCTCCGTCGCCAAGAGCGCCGGCAAGCGGGCCCCGGCGAAGGTGAAGATCGGCAACGACTACGTCCAGCTCGCGCACCAGCGCACGGACAAGGTCTTCGTGATCCTCGCCCAGTTCGGCGACGAGGTGGACAACACCACCCAGTGGAACGGCCAGCCCCGCTACGGCGGCACCCCCGGCCCGGCCCACAACCTGATCCCCAAGCCGGGCAAGGACGACAACCACACCCTGTGGTCGCAGGACTTCAACCGCGACTACTACCAGAAGCTGTTCTTCGACGACTCGCCCGGCGCCGTGTCGATGCGCAACTACTACCGCACCCAGTCCTCCGGCCGGTACGACGTCGAGGGCACCGTCAGCGACTGGGTCACCCTCCCGTACAACGAGGCCCGCTACGGCAGCAACAAGGGCCCGCAGGGCTCCGGCGCCTGGACCCAGGGGCAGGAGTTCGTCCGGGACGCCGTCAAGGCCTGGTACGACGGCGAGATCGCCAAGGGCCGCTCCGCCGCCGACATCAAGGCGCAGCTCGCCCAGTACGACGTCTACGACCGCTACGACCACGACAAGGACGGCGAGTTCGCCCAGCCGGACGGCTACCTGGACAACGTCGTCGTGGTGCACGCGGGCGTGGACGAGACCTGGGGCGGCGGCGCCCAGGGCGCCGACGCGCTGTGGGCGCACCGCAGTTGGACCTTCCCGGACGCGACCGGGCAGACCGGCCCGGAGGGCAACAAGATCGGCGGCGCCCCCGTCGGCGACACCGGCCTGTACGTCTACGACTACGTCCAGGGGGGCGAGAACAGCGGCGTCGGCCTGTTCGCCCACGAGTACGGCCACAACCTCGGCCTGCCCGACCTCTACCCCACCAACGGCGGTGACAACAGCGTCAACTTCTGGTCGCTGATGTCCTCCGGCTCGTACCTGGGCAAGGGCCCGAACACCACCGGCGGCTACCCCGGCGACCTCGACGCCTGGAGCAAGCTGCAGTTCGGCTGGCTCGACTACGACGAGGCGCAGGCCGCCACCCGCTCCACCCACGCCCTCGGCGTGAGCAGCTACAACACCGACCAGGCCCAGGCCGTCCTGGTCCACCTGCCGGACGGCACCACCCGCACCGACCTCGCCGACCCGTACGAGGGCGCCAGGCAGTGGTGGAGCGACACCGGCGACAACCAGGACAACTCCCTGACCCGGGACGTCGACCTGCGCACCGCCGCCGGTCCGGCCGCCCTGGACGCGGCGGTCTGGTACGACACCGAGCAGGACTACGACTTCCTGACCGTCGAGGCCTCCACCGACGAGGGCAAGCACTGGACCGCCCTCGGCGGCACCGTGGACGGCGCCCCGATCGGCAACACCAGCGCCAACACCCCCGGGCTGAGCGGCGCGTCCGGCGCCTACAAGCAGCTGCACATCCCGCTGGACGGCTACCTCGGCCGGCAGGTCCGGCTGCGCTTCCACGTCACCTCGGACAGCAACACCCACGGCCGGGGCGTGCTGGTGGACGCCGTCAAGGCCACCGCCGGCGGCGCCGAGCTGTTCACCGACGGCGCCGAGAACGGCGCGAACGGCTGGACCGCCAACGGCTTCACCGCCATCGACGGCCGCACCGCCGTCAAGCAGCACCCGCGCGCGTACCTCGCCGAGAACCGCCGCTACACCGGCTACGGGGCGTTCCTGAAGACCGGCCCGTACAACTTCGGCTACAGCGGCGTCGCGGGCAAGGCCAACGTGGTGGACAACTACCCGTACCAGGAGGGCGTCCTGATCTGGCTGTGGGACACCTCGTACGGTGACAACAACACCAAGGACCACCCCGGCGGCGGGCTGATCCTGCCGATCGACGCCCGCCCGGCGCCGATCCGCTTCGCCGACGGGACGCTGGTCAACGGGCGGGCGCAGACCTACGACGCGACCTTCTCGCTCAAGCCGACCACGCCGTTCACCCTGCACAAGGGCGGCGTCGCGGTGCGCATCCCGTCGAAGCCGGCCGTCCCGGTCTTCAACGACCGCACCGGGGTCTACGGCGACCCGGCCACGCCGCAGCTGACGGTGAAGGTGCCGGACACCAACACCAAGATCGAGGTCGTCCGGGAGTCCCAGGGCGGGAAGATCACCACCGTCCGGGTGGGCCCGGCCTCCTGAGCCGGGAAGCCCCGCGGAAGAGGCCCCGGATCCCCCCGACGACAAGGGATCCGGGGCCTGCTCGTGCCCGCCCCGACGGGGCCCGCTCTTACCCCGCTCGTGCCCGCCACGGGGCCCGCCCGTGCCCGCCCCGGCTCAGCGCCCGAGGCTGCGGGCGGTGCGCGCGGCCGTGGCCACCCCGAGGGCGGTGATCGCGGCGATCCCCAGGGTCATGTACCGGGCCGAGTCGACCGGGGTGTCCCCGCCCAGGTTGACCAGGGTGCCGGCCAGCGCCGAGGTCACCGAGAAGGCGATCAGCTGGGTGGTGTTGATCGCCGCGGCCGCCTTGCCGCCCTCCGCCGGGTCGCCGCTGCTGCGCATCGCGGCCACGCTGAGGTGCGGGAAGGCCAGGCCTATCCCGGTGCCGGCGCCGAAGAGCGCCACCGCCCACAGCACCACCCGCGGCCCGGAGGCGTGCCCGGTCTGCGTCAGCCCGTAGACCAGCAGCCCGCCGACCAGCACCAGCGGTGCGACGCGGATCGCCAGGGCCCGGCCGCGGGCCGTCCCGATCCCGACGCTGAACAGCTGGGCGGTGGTCCAGCCGGCCGAGGTCGTGGCCCCGAGGAACCCGGCCACCAGCGGGGAGAGGCCGCCCAGCTGCTGGCCGAACAGCGGGATGAAGTTCTCCGTCACCACGCCCGCGCAGAGCACCGCGACGGTCAGGTAGAGCCACTTCAGCGGGTTGCCGGCCCGGTAGGTCTGCTGCGGCAGCACCGTGGCCGCCCCGCGCCGCTCGGCCGCCACGAAGCCCACCAGCAGCGCCAGTCCGGCGAGCAGGCACAGGGCCGTCGGCCAGCCGCTGGGCACCGTCGAGCTGACGCTGAAGGCGGCGGCCGCCAGGGTGAGCAGCAGCAGCGAGGGCAGCGGCACCGGGCCGCTGCCGTGCCCCGCGCCGGGGCGCCCGGGCAGCACCCGGCGGGCCAGGACCGCCAGCACCAGCGCGGCGACCAGCAGCAGGACGTACGCCCCGCGCCAGGCGCCGAGCTGGGCGAAGAGCCCGCCCAGCGACGGTCCGACCAGGGTTCCGACGCCCCACATCGCGGAGACCAGTCCGGCCGCGCGGGTCCACAGCCGCTCCGGCAGGGCGCTGCGGATCACGGCGTAGCCGAGCCCGGCCACCAGCCCGCCGCCGAGGCCCTGCACCACCCGGCCGAGGATCAGCGCCGCCATCGACGGGCTGAGCGCGTTGACCACCGCGCCGGCGCCGAAGACCAGGAAGCCCAGCACGTAGGCCCGGGCGGCGCCGAGGCGGTCCAGCAGCCGGCTGACCAGCATCGAGGCGATGACGGCGGCCATCAGGAAGCCGGTGGCCACCCACGCGTAGTACCGCTCGCCGCCGATGTCGGCGACGATCGAGGGCATCAGGGCGGCGGTGAAGTAGAGGTTCATCGCGTACAGCGCGACGCCGCCGGCCAGGATCGAGGCGGAGGCGGCGTAGCGGCGGGAGAAGAGTTCGCGCCACCCGCCGGGGGCTCCCGCGGACGGCGACTCCGACGGGTAACTGTCCAGCTCGGCGGTGGTGGTGTCGTTGTCGACGGCAGCTGATTCGGTCACGTCCGGTACGCTAGGACTTCAAGAGAACTTGAAGTCAAGGAGCCGCCATGACCACCGCGCCGGTCGATCTGCTGAGCGTCGGCGAGGTGGCCCGGCGGGCCGGGATCGCCACCTCGGCGGTGCGCTTCTACGAGGACCAGGGGCTGATCTCCTCCGAGCGCACGACGGGCAACCAGCGGCGCTACCGGCGGCACGTGCTGCGCCGGATCTCGCTCATCCTGGTCGCCAAGCGGCTCGGCATCCCGCTCTCCGAGGTCGCCGAGGTGTTCACCGGCCTGCCCGAGGACCGGATGCCCGGCAAGCACGACTGGGAGCGGATCTCCCTGCGCTGGGCCGAGCAGCTGCGCGCCCGCCGGGCCGAACTGGAGCGGCTGGAGGACGAACTGACCGGCTGCATCGGCTGCGGCTGCGTGTCGCTGCGCCGCTGCCGGGTGCTCAACCCGGGGGACGAGCTGGCCGCCGAGGGGCCCGGCCCTCGCCGGCTGCTGCCGGAGGAGGGCCTGCTGCCCGCCGAGGAGTGAGCGGGCAGCAGGGCCGAGCGCGGAGAGTGGGCGGGGAAAGGGTGGAACCCGGCCGGACGCGGCCCTCGCAGGGTTCCCCGCCGCGTCCGACCGGGGGCTTGTGCGGCCTCAGGCCTCCGGGAAGTGGCAGGCGGCCTGCCGCTCGCCGGGCCCGGCGATCCTCAGCAGCGGCCGCTCGGTCCGGCAGATGTCCTGGGCCTTGGGGCAGCGCGGGTGGAAGGTGCAGCCGGGCGGCGGGTCGGCCGGGCTCGGCGGGTCGCCGAGCAGCACGATCCGCTCCCGGTTGCGCTCCGCCTCCGGGTCGGGCAGCGGGACGGCGGACAGCAGCGCCCTGGTGTACGGGTGCGCGGGAGCGCCGTACACCTCGGCCTTGTCGCCGATCTCCACGATCCGGCCCAGGTACATCACCGCGACCCGGTCGCAGACCCGCTTGACCACCGAGAGGTCGTGCGCGATGAACACGTACGCCAGCCCCAGCTCCTTCTGGAGCCGCTCCATCAGATTGACCACCTGGGCCTGGATGGAGACGTCCAGCGCGGAGACCGGCTCGTCGGCGATCACCAGCCGCGGCGAGGTGGCCAGCGAGCGGGCGATGCCGATGCGCTGGGCCTGGCCGCCGGAGAACTCGTGCGGGTAGCGGTCCAGGTGCTCGGGGATCAGCCCGACCAGCTCCATCAGCTCGCCGGCCCGCTTGCGCGCGTCCGCCGCGCTCCCGCCCTGGACCAGCAGCGGCTCGGAGATGATCCGGGCCACCGTCTGGCGGGGGTTGAGCGAGGAGTACGGGTCCTGGAAGACCATCTGGAGGTCGCGCCGGTGCGGGCGCAGCCGGGCCTGGGAGAGCCCGCCGATCTCGGTGCCGTCGAAGGTGACGGTGCCCGAGGTCGGGTCGAGCAGCCGGACGATCATCCGCCCGGTGGTGGACTTGCCGCAGCCGGACTCACCGACCAGGCCGAGCGTCTCGCCCGCGCCGACGTCGAAGCTCACCCCGTCCACCGCCCGGATCGGCGCCCCGGGCCGGCCGGTGCGGCCGCGCCGGCCGGGGAAGGTCTTCACCAGGTCCCGGACGGACAGCAGCGGCGCGGTCGCGCCCTTCGTCGACGGTGTGGTCATCACAGCACCCCTTCCGGCACCAGCGGCAGGTGGCAGGCGGCCTGGTGGCCGGGGGCGAGCCGGTCGAGCACGGGGCGCTCGGCCAGGCAGCGGGTGTGCTCCTCGGCGGACGCCGCGGTGGTGCGGGCGCAGCGCGGGGCGAAGGAGCAGCCGGGGGCGGGGGCGATCAGCGACGGCGGGCTGCCGGGGATGGCCCGCAGCGGGGCGTCGTCGGCGTCGTCCAGGCGCGGCAGCGAGTCCAGCAGGCCGCGCGTGTACGGGTGCGCGGGCTGCGCGAACAGCCGGTCCACCGGGGCCTGTTCGGCGGCCCGGCCGCCGTACATGACCAGCACCTCGTGGGCGACCCGGGCGACCACGCCGAGGTCGTGGGTGATCATCACGACGCCGAGGCCGCGCTCCTGCTGGATCCGGGCGATCAGGTCGAGGATCTGCGCCTGGACGGTGACGTCGAGGGCCGTGGTGGGCTCGTCGGCGATCAGCAGCTCGGGCTCGCAGGCGAGCGCCATGGCGATCATGACGCGCTGGCGCATGCCGCCGGAGAACTGGTGCGGGTACTCGTCGACCCGGCGGGCCGGCTCCGGGATGCCGACCTCGGCCAGCATCTCCACCGCCTTGGCCCGCCCGGCCTTGCGGTTGGCCTTGAAGTGCACCCGGTAGTGCTCGGCGATCTGCTCCCCGACGGTGTAGAAGGGGTGCAGGCTGGACAGCGGGTCCTGGAAGATCATCGCGATCCGGCGGCCCCGGACGGTGCCCAGTTCCCGCTCCCCGAGCCCGTTCAGCTCCTGCCCGTTCAGCCGGATCGAGCCGGTGACGGCGGCGCCGCGGTGCAGGCCCATGACGGCGAGCGAGGTGACGGACTTTCCGCTGCCCGACTCGCCGACCAGCCCGAGGGTGCGCCCGGCCTCGACGACGAAGGAGATCCCGTCCACCGCGCGGACGGTGCCGCGCGGGGTGTCGAAGGCGACCTTGAGGTCCTCGACCTCCAACAGCCTGGTCATCAGTACCTCACTCTCGGGTCGACGAACGCGTAGAGCAGGTCGACCAGCAGGTTCGCCGCGACGATGAAGAAGGCCGCGAGCAGGGTGACCCCGAGGATGACGGGCTGGTCGGAGCGGGCCAGGCCGTCGTAGAACAGCCGGCCGACGCCGGGCAGGCCGAAGATCGACTCGGTGATGACCGCGCCGGCCAGCAGGCCGCCGAGGTCCATGCCGAAGATGGTCAGGATCGGCGTCATCCCGGCGCGCAGCCCGTGCTTGACGGTGACCGTCCGCGGCGGCAGGCCCTTGGCCCGGGCGGTGCGGATGTACGGCTCGGCCATCGCCTCGATCATCGAGTTGCGGCTCTGCCGGGCGTACATGGCCGCGTACAGCAGGGCCAGCGCGATCCACGGCAGCAGCAGGTTGGAGCCCCACTCGAAGGGGTTCTCGGTGAACTTGTGGTACGAGGGGTAGGGCAGCAGCCCGGCCGTCCTGACGACGCCCCAGATCAGCATGATCGAGGTGAAGTAGACCGGCAGCGAGGCGGCGCCGACGGACAGCACCATCAGCGTCTTGTCGACCGGTCGGCCCTTGCGCAGCGCCGAGGTGACGCCCGCGCCGAGGCCGAGGACCAGCCAGAGCACGGCCGCGCCGAGGGCCAGCGAGACGGAGACCGGCAGCCGGTCGGTGAGCAGGTCCCAGACCGGCAGCCCGTACTCGTAGGAGTAGCCGAGGCAGGGGAAGCCGCAGTGCACCGCGCTGGGGCCGGAGCCGTAGTCGCGGCCGGCGAAGATGCCGCCGAGGTAGGCCAGGAACTGGTCCCAGACCGGCTTGTCCAGGCCCATCGCCGCCTTGACGTCGGCGAGCCGCTCGGGGCTGCAGGTCTTGCCGCAGGCGGCCGCGGCCGGGTCGTTGGGCAGCAGGTAGAAGATGGTGAAGGTGATGGCGCAGATGGCGAGCAGGATGCCCGCCACACCGAGCAGGCGGCGGCCGAGGTAGAGGATCACGACCGGCCTCCCCGGGGGTCGAGGATGTCGCGCAGCGCGTCCCCGAGCAGGGTGAAGGCGAGCACGGCGACGAACAGGAAGGCGGTCGGGATCAGGAAGTAGGTCGGGTCGGTCTCGTAGTGCACGATGCTCTCGGCGATCATCTGGCCCCAGGACGCGGTCGGCGGGCGGACGCCCACGCCGAGGTAGCTGAGCGCGGCCTCGGTGGCGATCATGCCGGGGATGAGCAGGGTGGTGTAGGCGATGATCGGGCCGGAGACGTTCGGCAGGATCTCGCGGGTGAGGATCCGCCAGGAGCGCGCCCCGCCGACCTTGGCGGCCTCGACGTACTCGCGGTGCTTGAGCGAGAGGGTCTGGCCGCGCACCACCCGGGCGATGCCGGGCCAGGTGAACAGCCCGATCACCAGGGTGATCAGCAGGATCCGGTTGACGTCCTTGGCCACCGACATCATCGCGATCATGAAGATCAGCGAGGGGAAGGACATCGTGAGGTCCATCAGCCGGGACAGCAGCGTGTCGACGCGCCCGCCGAAGTAGCCCGCCGCGATGCCGGCCAGGGTGCCGGCGATCACGACCACCGCGGTCGCGGTGAACGCGATCAGCAGGGACACCTGACCGCCGTGCAGCACCCGGGCGAACAGGTCGCGGCCGCTGCCCGGCTCGACGCCCAGCCAGTGCCGGGCGCTGATGCCGCCGAAGTCGCCCCTGGGCACGCCGCCCAGGTACGGGTCGACGGCGCGCTTGTCGAACTCCTCGGGGGTCCAGCCGCCGAGCGCGCTGAGCGGTCCGGCCAGCGCCGTGATCAGGATCAGCACGCCGACGGTGATCAGCCCGAACCGGGCCGAGCCCTTGGCCCACAGCTGGTCCCAGACCAGCCGCCAGGGCCCGCGCCCGGCACTCTTCTTGGCGCCCCCCGCCGTGACGTCGGCCACGGCGGCGGGCTCAGTGGTGGTACTCATCGCTGCCGGCCCCTCACTTGCCCTTGGCGGGGTCCTTGAGGCCGATGGCACCCAGGTCGAGCATCCCGGCGAAGCCCGAGTTGCCGAAGGCGCCGGCCACGTTGGTGCCGACCAGCAGGGGGCGGCGCTGCCAGATCAGCGGGACGGCCGGGGCCTTCTTCGCCAGGTCCTGGTCCAGCTGCTGCCAGGCCTTGTTGGCCTCGCTGACGTCCGTCATGGCCGCGATCTGGTCCATCCGGTCCATCGTGGCCTGGTCCTTGAACTGGCTCAGGTTGCCCTGGTTGCCCTTCTCCTTGATGGTGCGGCCGTCGAACTGGAACGGCAGGAAGGTCGCACCGGAGGGGTAGTCGGGACACCAGCCGCTGATGGTCAGGTCGGGGGCGTTCTTGATGTCGCCGACGGTGTCCTGGAAGGCGGACGGGTCGGTGGTGTTGATGGTGACCTGGACGCCGGCCTTGGACAGCGACTGCTGGATCGCCTCGGCACGGCTCTTGTCGCCGAGCGAGACGGTGAGCGAGACCTTGAGGTCGCTCTTGCCCGCCTCCTGGAGCAGCTTCTTGGCCTTCTCCGGGTCGCCGGCCGCCGGGACCTTCAGCGGGTCGGACTTGACGCCGCCGGTCAGCGAGGGCGGCAGGTAGGAGGTCGCCACGTCGGCCATCGCCGGGCCGCCGAAGGCCGTCACCTGCCCCTCGCGGTCGACCGCCCACATCATCGCCTCGCGCACCTTCGGGTCGTCGAAGGGGGCCTTGGCGGTGTTCATGTACAGCATGTCGGTGCAGCCGGTGACCTCGGCGGCCATCCGGGCCTTGACGTCCGGCTTGGGCAGCACCTTGGCGACGGTCTCGTGCGCCATCCACGGCATGTTGATCGCGTTGGCGTCGGCGCCGTCGCTGGCGATGATCCGGTCGTCGGCCTGGCCGCCCTTGATGCCCTGGGTGACCACGACCTTGTCCGGGTAGGCCTTGCGGACGGTGTCGGTGGCCGGGTCCCAGTTGGTGTTGCGGACCAGCACCAGCTGCTTGCCGCGGTCGTAGGTCTCGATCTTGTACGGACCGGAGGAGAACGGCCGGGCGTCGTACTGGGTGCCCTTCTCCTGGGACTGCGGCACCGGGGAGAAGGTCGGCAGCGAGACGGTGGAGGAGAACTCGGCGACCGGGCGCTTCAGGTGGAAGACGATCGTCCTGTCGTCCGGGGTCTCGATGCTCGCCAGGTGCTCGCCGTTCAGCGGGCCCTTGTAGTTCTCGCCGCCGGCCAGGTACTGGATCGCGTAGTCGGGGCCGCCGGTGAGGTCCGGGGAGTAGGACCGCTCGACGTTGTACTTGATGTCGGCGGACTTGATCGGCGTGCCGTCCTCGTACTTGAGGCCGTCCTTGAGGGTGAAGGTCCACACCTTGCCGCCCTCGGAGGACTTGCCCAGGTCGGTGGCGAGGTCCGGGACGATCTCGCTGCCCGCCGCGCCCGGCTCGGCCTTGAAGGTGGTCAGGGTCCGGTAGAGCAGCCGGGTGCCGAAGTCCATGTGCGGCACCACCCAGCTGCGGGCCGGGTCGAGGTGGGCGAAGTCCTGGTTGGTCAGGACGGTGAGGGTGCCGCCCTTGACGGGGGTGCCGCCGATGACCGAGCCGGACGCGGCGCCCGGGCCCTTGCCGTCGGAGGGGGCGGCGTCGCTGCCGCTGTCACTCTTGTCGTTGGAGCAGGCCCCGAGGCCGAGGGTGAGGGTCGCCGCGAGGGCCGCCGCGAGGGCGGCGTGGGTGCGCCTGGTCATGTGCAACTCCGCTGTGGGGGGCCCGATCCGCCGGATCTGGCCGCTGCGCTGTGTGACCCGTAACATAGTAATGTGAAATTGCACTGCACAAGAGGTGACGGCTCCCGTTACCGAGCTGTGTCCGTGCCAGGCATCTCCCCAGCCCCACCAAGGAGTTCACCGGTGACCCTTCCCCCGACCGGCCTCAACACCGGGAGCCACGACCTCCCGGTCTCCCCCGCCCTCGCCTCGTTCATGGGCACCCGGTGGGCCGCCACCCCCATTCCCACCGACCTGCGCGTCCCCGGCCACGACCGCTTCCCCGGCCGCCGCGCCCGGCTCTCCGCCGCCTTCCCCGGCGAGCGGCTGATCGTCCCGGCCGGCCGGCTCAAGGTCCGCTGCAACGACCTCGACTACCGCTTCCGCCCGCACAGCGCGTACGTCTGGCTCACCGGCCTCACCGGCGAGGACCAGGCCGACCACGTCCTCGTCCTCGAACCGGCCGGCCCCGAGGGCCACGAGCCGGTGCTCTACCTGCGCCCCCGCTCCCCCCGCGACGGCGGCGAGTTCTACCGCGACCGCCGCTACGGCGAGTTCTGGGTCGGCGCCCGGCCCGACCTCGCCGAGGCGGCACAGCTCACCGGGGTGCGCACCGAACACCTCGACGACCTCGGCAAACTGCTCACCGGCCCCCAGCCGCCCACCCGGGTGCTGGCCGGCACCGACCCGCTGGTCGACGAGGCCACCGGGCGCCCGAACGGCGACCACCGGGACAGCGAACTGGCCGCCGTCCTCTCCGAGTTGCGCCTGGTCAAGGACGAATGGGAGATCGGACAGCTGCAACTGGCCGTCGACCACACCACCACCGGCTTCGAGGACGTCGTCCGCGCCCTGCCCACCGCACTGCGCCACCACCGCGGCGAGCGCTGGATCGAGGGCGTCTTCGACCTGCGCGCCCGCGCCGAGGGCAACGGCACCTCCTACACCACCATCGCCGCCTCCGGCGCCCACGCCTGCGTGCTGCACTGGATCCGCAACGACGGCGCCCTCGACCCGAACTCCCTGCTCCTCCTGGACGCCGGCGTCGAGACCGACACCCTCTACGCCGCCGACATCACCCGCACCCTCCCGCTCAGCGGCACCTTCACCCCGGTCCAGCGCCAGGCCTACGACCTCGTCCTCGCCGCCCAGAGCGCCGGCATCGCCACACTGCGCCCGGGGGCCCGGTTCCGCGACTTCCACCGCGCCGCCATGCGGGTCATCGCCGAAGGCCTCGCCGACTGGGGCGTCCTGCCCGTCTCCGCCGAGGAGGCCCTCGCCGAGGACAACGGCCTCTACCGCCGCTACACCCTCTGCGGCAGCGGCCACATGCTCGGCCTCGACTACCACGACTGCGCCAAGTCCCGCGCCGACCGCTACCTCGACGGCACCCTGGAGGAGGGCATGGTGCTCACCGTCGAGCCCGGCCTCTACCTCCAGCCCGACGACGAGACCCTACCCGCCGAACTCCGCGGCCTCGGCATCCGCATCGAGGACGACCTGGTCATCACCGCCGACGGCGCCCACCTGATGTCCGGCGCCCTCCCCCGCACCGCCACCGACGTCGAATCCTGGATGGCGGACCTGCTGTCCTGAGGAGGCAGCGGACGATCAAGCCACCTTGATCGTCCGCTCCCCTCGCCGAATCGTCACCTCGACCTCGCCGCCGATCGCCGCCGAATACGCCCGCAGGTTGTCCAGGCTGTCCACCTGCCCGTGCTCGATCTGCGACACCCGCGCCTGACTCACGCCCATCAGCGCCGCCACCTCCTTCTGGGTGAGGTTGGCCGACTTCCGCATCTCGGCCAGCTCATGCCCCCGAATCTGAGCAAGCATCTCCTGGCGGACCTGCGCCCGCCTCGTCTCCGCCTCCGGCGTCACCAGCTCGGGAAACCGCTTCACGACCTCGGCTCGCACCTCGGTCCAACTACGCCCCGCGAATTCCCGCTCAATCCACCCCTGCGAGGGACAACACGCCGAGTCCTGCGCGCCCCCGACGCCCTACCCCCGCGCCGCCTGCCACAGCTCCGCGACGATCTGCTCCGCAGGCCCCGTGCGGGCCAGGCGGTGGGCGGTGCCGGCCCAGAGGTGCATGGCGGCCGTGTCGCCGCGGCGGGCGGCGGCGGCGCGCAGGGGGGTGGTGAGGCGGTTGACCTCGGGGTAGGCGGGCGGGGCGTACGAGCCGTGGCGGTCGATGAAGGCGTTGCGCAGGCCGCGGGCCGGGCGGCCGGTGAAGGCGCGGGTGACGACCGTCTCCGGCAGCTCGACGAGCGCGGCCCGGTGGGCGGCCGCGGCCCCGGACTCGTCCGACCGCAGCAGGGCCGTGCCCAGCTGCACCGCCACCGCTCCCGCCCGCAGGGCCGCCGCGACGGCCGGGCCGTCGCCGAGCCCGCCCGCGGCGATCAGCGGTAGCGCCGTCACCTCCCGCACGGCGGCCAGCAGGTCGAGAAGCGGCAGCTCCCCCGGCTCGTCCGTCACCCGGTGGGTGCCGCGGTGGCCGCCCGCCTCCGGGCCCTGCACGCACAGCGCGTCCATCCCGACCGCCTGCGCCGCCCGCGCCTCCTCCGGCGTGGTGACGGTGCCGATCTGGGTCGTCCCGGCCGCCCGCAGCGCCGCCGCCTCCTCGGCCGTCGGCAGCCCGAAGGTGTACGAGACCACCGGCACCGGGTCCGCGAGCAGCGCGGCCAGCTTGGCCTCCCAGTCGTCCCGGTCCGGCCCGTCCTCCTCCGGCAGCGTCACGCCCCACCGCTCGGCCTCGGGCCGCAGCCGCTCCCGGTAGGCGGCGACGGCCGCCCGGTCCCCGGGCGTGCCCGGCACGAAGAGGTTCACCCCGTACGGCCGGTCGGTCGACGCCCGCACCGCGGCGATCTGCTCGGACATCCCGGCGGCGGTCCTCATCCCGGCGGCCAGGAAGCCCAGCCCACCGGCCCGGTTCACCGCCGCGACCAGTGCGGGCGTCGAGGGGCCGCCCGCCATCGGGGCGGCGATCACGGGGACGGCGAGCTCGTCGAGCCGGACGGTCATCGGGCGCTCCTCACACTGCTGCGGGTACGGAACACCCCCACCCTACGCTCGGCGGATCAGCCCCCGCCGCCGTGCCTCGCGCACCGCCGCCGTGCGCGAGTCCACGCCCAACTTGGTGTAGATGTGCACCAGATGGGACTTCACCGTGGCCTGGCTCAGGTGCAGCCGCTGGCTCACCTGCTGGTTGGTCAGCCCGTCCGCGACCAGCCCCAGCACCTCGGTCTCCCGGGCGCTGAGCGCCGCCGCCGGCGTCCGCATCCGCTCCAGCAGCCGGTCCGCGACGCTGGGCGCCAGCGCGCTGCGCCCGGCCGCGGCGGCCCGTACCGCCTGGGCGAGCTCCTCCGGCGGGGCGTCCTTCAGCAGGTAGCCGGTGGCGCCCGCCTCCAGGGCCGGCAGGGTGTCCGCGTCGGTGTCGTACGTGGTGACCACCAGGACCCGCGGCGCGCCCGCCCGGGCGGTGATCGCCGCGGTGGCCTGCGCCCCGTTCATCGCCGAGCCCGGCCCGAACTGGAGGTCCATCAGCACCACGTCCACGCCCGGTTCCGCCGCCAGTTCGACGGCCCGCTCGGCGGTGGCCGCCTCCGCCACGATGGCGAAGTCCGGCTCGCACTCCAGCACCGCCCGCAGCCCGGCCCGCACCACCGGGTGGTCGTCCGCGATGAGCAGCCTGATCACGGGCCGGCCTCCGGGGTGACGGGCAGCTGCACCGCCACCGTGGTGCCCTGCCCGGGCGCCGACTCCACCGTGAAGCGGCCGCCGAGCGCCCGCGCCCGGGCCCGCATCGAGGGCAGCCCGAACCCGCCGTCCCCGTCGGGGCGGCCGGCCGCCACCACCGCCGGGTCGAACCCGGCGCCGTCGTCGTACACGTCCAGTGCCACTTCGCCCTCCATGTAGCTGAGCGTCACGTCGGCCCGCGAGGCGCCCGCGTGCCGGACGGTGTTGCCGAGCGCCGACTGCGCGATCCGCAGCAGCGCGACCTCCTGCGCGGCCGGCAGCCGGACCGGGTCGCCGAAGACGTGCAGGTGGACGGGCAGCGTGCCGTGCGCCGTCGTCGTCGCGCACAGCCGCTCCAGCGCGACCGGCAGCGGGTCGCCGTCCAGCGCGGGCGGGGTGAGCGCCCGGACGAACCTGCGGGCCTCGTCCAGGTTGTCCTGGGCTGCCTGCCGCGCCTGCTCGACGTACCCGGCGGCGGCCTCGGTGCGCTCCGGCAGGGCCCGCTGGGCCGCCCGCAGCAGCAGCTGGATGGAGCTGAGGCTCTGCGCGAGGGTGTCGTGGATCTCCCGGGCGAGCCGCTCCCGCTCGGCCAGCACCCCGGCCGCGTGGTGCGCGGCGGCGAGGTCGGCGCGGGCGGCGGTCAGTTCGTCGATCAGCCGGCGGCGTTCCTCGCTCTCCCGGTACAGCGCCTGGTAGCCGAGCACGGTGGCGGTGGCGACGGCCGCGCCGAGCGCGGGCCCGATCGAGGCGGCGAAGCTGAAGCTGTGCTGGTGCCAGGACCAGGCGGCGATCGACGCGGCGGCGGTCAGCCCGACGGCGACGAGCCCGCCGCGCCGCCCCAGCAGGTGCAGTTCCAGGAAGTACAGCGGGAACGCCAGCCAGACCCCGTCCTGGGTGGCGATCAGCACGCCCGCCCAGGTGGCGCCGAGCAGCACCAGCCAGAGTGCCGCCGCCCGGCGCGAGCGGCGCACGGCGGCCAGCTGCGGCCCGACGGTGTAGACGGCGGCCATCGCGGTGGCCGCGGCGGCGACGGCGGCGGGGTCGCCGCCCCGGTCGACGAAGACGGCCCGGGCGACGGCGAGCGCGAGCAGGCCCGCAACGAGCAGGTGCAGGCAGACCTGGAGGACGCGGGCGACGGGGGTGGTTCTGGATCGTTCGGTCGCCATCCGTCCAGCCTAAGTTCCGCGCCGGCGTCCGGCATCAATCAAAAGGTTGAACTCGGCCTATTCCCTTTGATGCCCAGGATGCAATCCCCGGCGCGATGCCCCGGGGCCCCTCCGTCCGGGACGGTGGAAGAGTCGAAAACACCTGTGCAGAGGAAGGTTCACCGTGTTCGTCGCCTGGAGGGACCTGAGGTTCGCCAAGGGGCGGTTCGCCTTGATGGGGACCGTCATCGTGCTGATCACCGTACTGGTCGGCCTGCTGTCCGGGCTGACCGCCGGGCTCGGCCGGCAGAACATCTCCGCGATCACCGGCCTGCCCGCCGACCACCTGGTCTTCGGCAAGCCGGCCGACGGGCAGAAGCTCTCCTTCACCGATTCCCAGGTCACCCCCGACCAGTGGCAGGGCTGGGCCCGCGAGCCCGGCGTCACCTCCGCCCAGCCGCTCGGCATCACCACCACCAAGGCCGCCGCCGGGCAGCGCACCGCCGCGCTCTCCGCCTTCGGCGTCCCGGAGGACTCCGGGCTCGCCCCGCAGGGCACCCGGATCGCCCCCGGCCAGGCCGTGCTGTCCAGGACCGCCGCCGAGAACCTGGGCGGCCTCGCCCCCGGCGCCGAGTTCACCCTCGGCGGCCACCCGCTGCGGGTCGCCGCCGTCCAGGGCGACGCCGCGTACAGCCACACCCCGGTGATCTGGACCTCCCTCGGCGACTGGCAGCAGGCCGCCCCCGGCGGCACCGGCCACGCCACCGTCATCGCCCTCACCACGGCGAAGGGCGCCGACCTGGCCGCCGCCGACGCCCGCCACGGCACCGAGACCCGCACCCGCGACGACGCCCTCACCGCGATCGGCTCCTACACCTCGGAGAACGGCTCCCTCCAGCTGATGCGCGGCTTCCTGTTCGCCATCTCCGCCCTGGTGATCGGCGCGTTCTTCACGGTCTGGACGATCCAGCGCAGCGGCGACATCGCCGTGCTCAAGGCCCTCGGCGCCTCCACCCGCTACCTGCTGCGCGACGCCCTCGGCCAGGCCGTCCTGCTGCTGGTGCTCGGCACCCTGCTGGGCACCGCGGTCGCGGCCGGCTTCGGCGCGCTGATCGGCTCCGCCGTCCCCTTCGTCCTGGACGCCCCGACCGTCCTGCTGCCCGCCGCCGTCATGATCGCCCTCGGCGCGATCGGCGCGGCCCTGTCCATCCGCCGGATCACCTCCGTCGACCCGCTGACCGCCCTGGGGAGCGCCCGATGAGCTTGACCCTCGACCGCATCACCCTGACCTACCCGGACGGCGACGGCCGGCTCACGGCCCTGGACGAGGTCTCGCTGACCGTCCCCAAGGGCTCGCTCACCGCCGTCGTCGGCCCCTCCGGCTCCGGCAAGTCCAGCCTGCTGGCGGTCGCCGCCACCCTGATCACCCCGGACTCCGGGCAGGTCGTCATCGACGGCACCGACACCGCGGGCCTCGACCGGGCGGAACTCACCGCGCTGCGCCGCACCAGGATCGGGATCGTCTTCCAGCAGCCCAATCTGCTGCCCTCGCTCACCGCGGTGGAGCAGCTGCAGGTGATGGCCCACCTGGACGGCCGCGCCCCGCGCACCGCCCTGCCCCGGGCCCTGGAACTCCTGGACGCCGTCGGCCTGCGCGACCAGGCCGCCCGCCGCCCGCACCAGCTGTCCGGCGGCCAGCGCCAGCGGGTCAACATCGCCCGCGCGCTGATGAACGACCCCACCGTCCTACTGGTGGACGAACCGACCAGCGCCCTCGACCACGAGCGCGGCGCCGCCGTCCTGGACCTGATCACCGACCTCACCCACCGCCGGGCCACCGCGACCGTCCTGGTCACCCACGACCGCACCCACCTGACGGCCGTCGACCAGGTCGCCGAGGTCCACGACGGCCGGCTGACCCTGCCCGCGGCGGCGCTCTGACCTACTTCTTGGCCGTCAGCACGTCGTCCACCGAGAGCGTCACCGACGCTCCGATCGACTCCGGCAGGGTGAAGGACTGCCCGGGGTGGTGGACGGCGTGCACCCGGTACTCGCCGTCGTCGGGTTCGGTCAGCACCATCACGCGCTGGTTCATCCGGTCCACGATCACGTAGACCGGCACCCCCGCCGACGCATAGACAAAGGGCTTCTTCTTCAAGTCATCGCTGTAGTTGGACGAAGTGACTTCCAGAACGAGCCGGAAGACCGCCGGGTCGTAGCAGTTGTACTCGATCAGGTGATCGTCGATGTCGGCATCGACAACAGCCAGGTCGGGAACCGCATAGTCGGATGGCCCGTCCGGCAGCCAGATTCCAACGCCCTGAAGGACATCGGTCCCGCCTCCGTCGAGGCCGGCCTCGAACAGGACACGCATCAGGCGGCTCAGCGACTTGCTGTGCGAAGCATTCGGCGGCGGCGTCACGGCGATCTGGCTCCCGACGATCTCGACCCGGTAGCCGGGGAACTGCCCGGAGATCAGCTCAGCGGCTTCGAGCAGCGTCGGCTGCTCCATGGGCTCTTCCACTGCTGCGGCGGACATGGAATTCCTCCTGGCTGCCGATGTCGAGAGCATCATCGTAGAACTCGGACGCCTCCCGGCGCCCGATCCTCAGTCCTCACCCGAACGAGTGGTTCAGCTCCGGCGGGCCCCGAGTCGCAGGGCCGAGGCCTCCGGCTCGGCGGGCTTCTCGCCGCCGGCCCACAGCGAGCGGACGTGGCTGAGGTGGCGGGTCATGCAGGCCTCGGCGCCGGCCGAGTCCCCGGCGAGCATCAGGTCCAGCAGCTCCAGGTGCTCCTCGGCCGAGGAGACCAGCTCGCCGCGCTCGTCGAGCCGGTTGAGGCCGTAGAGCCGCGAGCGCTTGCGCAGGTCGCCGACGACCTCGACCAGGCGGGAGTTGCCGGCCAGCCCCAGCACGTCCAGGTGGAACTGGCGGTCGGCCTCCAGGTAGCCGATCAGGTCGTGCTTGCGGGCCGCCGCGACGATCGCCTCGGCCTGCGGGCGCAGCCGTTCCAGCTGATCCTTGGTGGCGGTGCGCGCCACCCGGCCGACGGTCGGGACCTCGATCAGGGCGCGGATCTCGGTGAAGTCGTCGAGGTCGCGGTCGGTCAGCTCGGTGACGCGGAAGCCCTTGTTGCGGACGGCCTCGACGAGGCCCTCGCGGGCGAGGTCGAGCATGGCCTCGCGGACCGGGGTCGCGGAGACCCCGAAGTCGGCGGCGAGCGCGGGTGCGGAGTAGACCACGCCGGGGCGCAGTTCGCCGGAGATCAGGGCCGCCCGGAGTGCGTGGGCGACCTGGTCGCGAAGCCGCTCCTGTACGGAGATCAGGGTGCGGGATTTGAGGTCGGCCATGGTGTTCCTCCGGGTGGGTGCAGAACACCAGCGTACAATGTCACGTTACGTTGCGTACGCGACAGCTGGTGATTCGAACACCCGTCACCGGCCCGCCGGGCCGGCCCTCCGTGACGCCGAATGCCATGGTGGCAGCGGCCGTCGGCCGTGACAACGGCCGACGGCACACGATCTTCGGGTCCGCACGGAGGGCTACGCCCGACGGAACCGGCCCACCAGGCTGCTCAGACTGGCCGCACCCTCGCCGGCCGCCACGCCCCGCCGGACCGCCTCCGCGAGGACGGCCGGCAGGGCGCCGTCCACCCCGGAGGCCTCCGCGGTGTCCCGGACGTGCTCGATGCTCGCGAGCGCCATCGCCAGCCGGTCGACGTCCCCGCGGTGGTCCCCGGCGGTGATCCGCGGCGCGTAGAACTCGATCATCCGCGGCACCAGCGAGGCGGTGGGCAGGGCGTACGGCCGGAACTCCTCGGCCGAGATGCCGTTGGCCTCGGCGATCGCCGTGGCGTGCAGGTAGCCGACCATCGAGGACCAGAACAGGTCCATCTGGATCTGGTAGTACAGCTGCGCCAGCCCGGGGTCGTCGCCCCGGTAGTCGGCCCCGGTGAGCACCTCCAGGGCGGCCCGGTGCCGCCGGAACAGCTCGACCGGGCCGCTGTAGAAGGTGGACGACTCGGGGCTGCCGATGCCCGACGGCGGCACCTGCACCCCGCCGGTCAGGTGGCCGGCGCCGCGTTCGGCCAGCCAGCGGGCGGCCTCGCGGGCCCGCCCGGGAGTGTCCGAGCCGAGGTTCACGATCGTCCTCCCCCGCAGCGCCGGCTCGACCGACTGCAGCACCTCGAACACCGCGTCGTAGTCGGTGAGGCTGAGCACCACCAGGTCGTTCGCCGCCACCGCCGCCTCGGCGTCGGATGCGGCCCGCGCACCCCGGGCGACGAGCGCGTCGGCCCGCCCGGCGGTGCGGTTCCACACCGTGACGGCGTACCCGGCGTCCAGGAACGCCCCGGCCATGGCCCGCCCCATCGGGCCGAGCCCGATCACCGTCACTGATCGCCGCGCCTGCTGCTCCACGGACATGCGCTTCCCCTCCTCTGGAACGAACGCTCTATCCAGAGCGCCGGGCCGACGCTAGCACAGGACTGGAACGAACGCTCTACCCAGAATCTCGGCTAGGATCGCGGCGTGAACACGCCCGAGAGAGCCGACGCGAGAACGAGCGCGAGGACGAGCTCGAAGACGAACGCGAAGGCCGAAGCGAAGCCCGGCACCCGCGAGCGGATCGTCCGGGCCACCTCCCGGCTGCTGCAGCGCCAGGGGTACGAGGGCACCGGGATCAAGCAGATCTCCCGCGAGGCCGAGGCCACCCTCGGCTCCGTCTACCACTTCTTCCCGGGCGGCAAGCAGGAGTTGGCCGCCGAGGCGATCCGGCACGGGGACGAGGAGTTCGCCGTCCTGCTGCGCGCCGGGCTCGGCTCCTCGCCGGACCTGGGCGAGGCGATGACCTCCTGCACCCGGATGCTCGCCACGGAACTGCGCGAGTCCGACTGGCAGGACGGCTGCCCGATCACCAGCACGGCCCTGGAGACGGTCGGCCGGGTGCCGGTGATCGAGGAGGCGGTGACCGAGGCCTTCGCCAACTGGCGGGCCGTCGTGGCGGAACGGCTGCTCGCCGCCGGCATCGGCGAGCAGGACGCCCGCGAGCTGGCCGGCACCGTGATCAGCACCCTGGAGGGCGCCGAGCTCGCCGCCCAGGTCGCCCGCAGCGAACAGCCGCTGCTGGTCACCGGCAAGCACCTGGCCCGCCTGCTCACCGCCTACGCCGACGACCGGGCCTGACCCGCGGCACCGGGCCGCCTGCCCGAAAGACGGGCCGAAGGACGAGCCGAAAGACGGGCCCGAGAAGCCCGGGAGACGGCCGGAAAACGTGAGGAGCCGGCGCAGCGGGGGATCCCTTCCCGCTGCGCCGACTCCGGTTTCACAACTCCCAACCACGGCCAGGAGTAACGCACTTGTCGATCGAAGCCGCGCTGTACGACGGCCGCCCGAACAACGGCCGCCGCACCAGCCCGAACCTGCTGCACCTGTCCACCGGCCACGGCGCCGGTCTCGCCGACGCCCTGGCCGCGCACGCCCGCCCGTCCGACCACCGGCTCGGCCGGATCGACCCGTACGGCGACACGCTGTTCAACGAGCAGGACGCCGGCGCCGCCTTCGAGGAGGCCACCGCGCTGCTCGCCCGCTGCACCACCGGGGAGCAGCGGGCGGCCGTCCGCGACCTGCGCAACCTACTCGCCAACTGCGCCGCCACCCCGGGCAGTTGGCTCATGTTCCTCGGCGACTGAACCGCTAGGACGCGGCCCGGTACACCTCCGCCGCGACGGCCAGGTCCTGCCAGGCCATCCCGACGCTCTTGAAGAACCGCGGCCGCCCGTCCGGCACCAGCGCGTCGCCGCGCACCAGCTCGGAGAGGTTCCACAGCTGCCGCCCGGCCACACCCGCCATCAGCAGGTCCCCGGCCTCCCGGCCCGCGACCGTGCGCGCCTCCACGTACAGCTCGGCCCGCTGGACCAGCAGCTCGTCGACCTCCCGCGCGTCCGGCTCGTGCGAGCCCACCGCGGCCACCGCCGCGTGCGCGGGCACCAGCGCGCCGTCGAACAGCGGCGTGCGCGCGGTGGTGCAGCAGACCACCAGGTCCGCCTCGCGGACCGCCCGCGGACCGCCGACCTCGGCCGTCAGCCCGAGCTCCCGCCCGTACGCCGCCAGCGCCTGCGCCCGGTCGGCGTTGCGCGCCACCACGGTGAGCCGGCGCAGCGGCCGGACGGCGAGCAGGGCGTCCAGGTGCCCGTACGCCTGCGGCCCGGAGCCGAACAGCACCAGGTGCTCGGCCTCCGGCACCGCCAGCCGCCGCAGCGCGGCCGCGGTGACGGCGGGCGTGCGCAGCGCGGTGAGCGCGGCACCGTCCAGCAGGGCGAGCGGCTGCAGGGTGGGCCCGTCCAGCAGCAGGTAGCTGCCGGTGATCCGGGGCAGCCCCCGCTCCGGGTTGGCCGGCGCGACACCGGCGATCTTCACGCCCGCGTACGGCCCGGCGGCGGCCGGCATCATCAGCAGTTCCCCGGCGGGCACCGGTACGGCGGATCGGGCGGGTGCCGCCTCCGGGTCGAACCCGTCCAGCAGCACCCGCTCGATCGCCCCCACCGCACCGGCGGGCCCGACTCCGCCGGTGCCCGCCACGGCGTACTGGAGCGGCACAACCGCCGTACCGGGCAGTGCGGTCGGGCTCGGGTCGCCCGGAACCACAGCGGTCCGGCTCTCGGATGTCCGGCTCTCGACGGCCCTGCTCTCGGATGTCCGGCTCACAGCAGGAACCCCGCTCCCAGCTCGTCGTCCGGCTCCAGGACGAAGCCGTGCTCGCCGGTGCGGAAGGCCGCCCCGCCGACCTCGGTGACCACGCCCTCGCCCTGCGGGTCGCCGCCCGGCAGGAAGCGGCCGGAGAAGACCGTCCCGATGATCGACTCGTGCCGCAGCGGCTCGCCGGGGGCCAGCCGCCCCTCGGCGGCGAGCACCGCCAGCCGGGCGGAGGTGCCGGAGCCGCAGGGCGAGCGGTCGATCTGGCCGTCGGCGAAGACGGTGACGTTCCGCTGGTTCAGCACCCCGTCCACCGAGGGGAGTTCGTCGTACAGCACCACGCCGTACACACCCGAGAGCCGGGCGTCCGTCGGGTGCGCGACCGCCTCGGCGCCGGCCAGCGCGGCCCTGATCTCCCGCCCCACGGCGGTGAGTTCGGGCAGCTGCTCCGGTTCCACGGCGAGCCCGAGGGCGGCCGCGGACACCGAGGCGTAGCAGGCGCCGGAGTGCGCCACGGCGACCTCCACGGTGCCGAGCGAGGTCTCCACCGGCAGCTTCAGCGCGGTCACCCGGCTGGGCACGTTGCGGAAGGTCACCCCGGTGGTGTGTCCGCCGGCCCGGTGCACCAGGGCGGTGACCCGGCCGGACGGCACGTCGATCCGCACCCGTGCCACGCCGTCCGCGGGGGCGGGCACCAGGCCGGAGTCCACGGCCCAGGCGCCGAGCGCGATGGTGCCGTGCCCGCAGGCGGTGGAGTAGCCGTCCTTGTGCCAGAACAGCACGCCCAGGTGCGCCTCGTCGTCGTCCGGCGGCACCAGGAAGCCGCCGTACATCCCGGCGTGCCCGCGCGGCTCCTGGACGAGCAGCTGCCGGATGTCGTCCAGCGCGCTGGGCCGGGGCGCGGTCGCGCTGCCGCCCGCGCCGAGCGCGATGGCCCGGCGTTCGGCGACGGTGTCGCCGGGGATCGGCGGGACGCCGTCCAGCACGATCCGGAACGGCTCACCGGCCGTGTGGTAGTCGACGGTGCGGACGAACATCAGGCGCCACCTCCCGGCAGCACGCTGACGGTCCGGCTGACGGTGTAGAAGTCCAGGGCCGCCTGGCCCTGCTCGCGCTCGCCGTGGCTGGCGCCCTTGGCTCCGCCGAAGGGCAGGTGGAAGTCGACGCCGCTGGACGGGGCGTTGACCCGGATCATGCCCGCGTCCAGCCGGTCGGCGGCGGCCAACGCCACGTCCAGGCTGCGGGTGTGCACCGAGGTGGAGAGGCTGTGCGGGGTGTCGTTGGCGAGCGCGATGGCCTCGTCCAGGTCGGCCGCGGCGTGCAGCACGGCGATCGGGCCGAAGAACTCCTCGCGGGCCAGCGGGTGTTCGGCCGGCACCTCGGCGAGCAGGGTCGGCTCGACGTACCAGCCGTCCCGCTCGGGCACCCGGCCGCCGGTGAGCACGCTCGCCCCGGCCTCGACGGCCGAGGAGACGGCGCCGGTCAGCCGCTCCCGGGCGGCGGCGTTGATCACCGGTCCGCAGACCGCGTCGTCGACCGCCGCCAGCGCCTTGACCAGCGCCTCGCGCAGCGGCTCGTGGGCGGCGCCGACCGCGATCACCCGGCTGGTGGCGGTGCACTTCTGCCCCGCGTACCCGGCGATGGCCGCGGCGATGTGCCCGGCGGCCTGCGCGATGTCGGCGTCCGGCAGCACCAGCGCGGCGTTCAGCCCGCCGAGTTCGGCCTGCACCGGCACCCCGCGCTCGGTCGCGGCCCGCACCACGGCCCGGCCGACGCCGGTCGAGCCGGTGAAGGAGATCACGTCCGCGGTCTCCACCAGCGCCGCGCCCTCCTCGGCCCCGCCGGGCAGCACCGTGAACACGTCCTCGGGCAGCCCGGCCAGCTCGGCCAGCCGCAGCGCGCAGGCCGTCGCCTCGGGCGCCGGCTTCAGCACCACCGCGTTGCCGACGGCGAGGGCCGGCGCGGCCTTCCAGGTCGGGATCGCCAGCGGGAAGTTCCACGGCGCGATCAGCCCGGCGACCCCGTAGGGGCGGCGCCGGGTGAGCAGCAGCCCGGGGCCGGCGGCGGTCTCGTGCACCGCCCCGGAGGGCGCGTACGGCGCCTGCGCGTAGTAGCGCCAGATCGCCGCCGTGCGGGCGACCTCGCCGAGCGCCTCGGCCAGCGGCTTGCCGACCTCGCGCACGATCAGCGCGGCCAGCTCGTGGGCGTGCGCCTCCACGGCGTCCGCGATCCGGCCGAGCGCCGCCGACCGGGCGCCCGCTCCGGCGGCGAGCCAGTCGCCCTGCGCCGCCCGGGCCCGCCCGACGGCGGCCCGCACGGCCTCGGCGCCGGGCTCCTCGACGGCGACCACGAGGTCGGCGGGGTCGGCGGGGTTGTACGAGGTGATGGTCACAGCCAGCAGCCCTTCGAGGGAGGTACGGGGAACGAAGGAGGTAGGAGGGGTCAGAGCAGGAAGCCCGCCGGGAACGGGTCGCTCGGGTCGAGGAAGTACTGGGCGGTGCCGGTGACCCAGGCCCGCCCGGTGACGGTGGGCACCACCGCGGGCCGCCCGGCCACCTCGGTCTCCTCGACCAGCCGCCCGGTGAAGGTGGTTCCGATGAAGGAATCGTTGCGGAAGTCCCGCCCGAGGGGCAGTTCGCCGCGCGCGTGCAGCTGGGCCATCCGCGCCGAGGTGCCGGTGCCGCAGGGCGAGCGGTCGAACCAGCCGGGGTGGATGGCCATCGCGTGCCGGGAGTGCTCGGCGGTGGAGCCGGGGGCGAGCAGCTGGACGTGGTGGCAGCTGTGGATGGACGGGTTCTCCGGGTGCACCGGCCGGTCCGGGCTCGCGTTGATCGCGTCCATCATCGCCAGGCCGGCGTCCAGGATCTCCTGCTTGCGCTCGCGCTCGAAGGGCAGCCCGAACTCGGCGAGCGGCAGGATGGCGTAGAAGTTGCCGCCGTACGCGAGGTCGTAGGTCACCGTGCCGTAGCCGGGCACCTCGATCTTGCGGTCCAGGGCGACCGAGTAGGAGGGCACGTTGCGGATGGTCACCGCCTTGGCGGCGCCGTCCTCGACGTGCACCTCGGCGACCACGAGTCCGGCCGGGGTGTCCAGCCGTACGGTGGTGACCGGCTCGACCACCGGGACCATCCCGGTCTCGACCAGCACGGTGGCGACCCCGATGGTGCCGTGCCCGCACATCGGCAGCAGTCCGGAGACCTCGATGTAGAGCACGCCGAAGTCGGCGTCCGGCCGGGTCGGCGGCTGGAGGATCGCGCCGCTCATCGCGGCGTGGCCGCGCGGCTCGTACATCAGCAGGGTGCGGAAGTGGTCCAGGTGCTCCTGGAAGTGCACCCGGCGCTCGGCCATGGTGGCGCCGGGGATGACGCCGAAGCCGCCGGTGATCACCCGGGTCGGCATGCCCTCGGTGTGCGAGTCGACGGCGTGGAACACGTGGCGGCTGCGCATGGGTCACAACTCCCGTACAGGTTCGGATGGTGGGGGGTGGGCCGGGCCGACTGCCGCCGCAGCCGGCCCGGAGGCCCGGGTTCGCGCCGGTGTCAGACCAGGCCGTCGGCCAGCGCCTTCTCGGTGGCCGCGCGGACGGCCGCCTCGATCTCCGGGACGAGCGGCTGGCGCGGGGCGCGCACCGGGCCGCCGGGGCGCCCGGCGATGTCCATGGAGAGCTTGATGGCCTGGACGAACTCGGTCTTGGAGTCCCAGCGCAGCAGCGAGTGCAGCGACTTGTAGAGCGGCAGCGCGCTCTCCAGGTCCTTGGAGACGGCGGCGTCGTAGAGCGCCACCGAGGCGGCCGGCAGGGCGTTCGGGTAGCCGGCGATCCAGCCGACCGCTCCGGCGAGCGCCAGCTCCAGCAGCACGTCGTCGGCGCCGATCAGCAGGTCCAGCCCGGGGGCCAGCTCGGCGATCTCGTACGCCCGGCGGACGTCGCCGCTGAACTCCTTGACCGCGACGATCGAGCCCTCGGCGTGCAGCTGGGCGAGCAGCGGGGGGACCAGGTCGACCTTGGTGTCGATCGGGTTGTTGTACGCCACGATCGGCAGGCCGGCCTTGGCGACCTCGGCGTAGTGGGCGCGCACCGAGGCGTGGTCGGCCCGGAAGGCGTTCGGCGGCAGCAGCAGGACGGAGCCGGCGCCGGCCTCGGCGGCCTGCTCGGCCCAGCGGCGGGACTCGGCGCTGCCGTAGGCGGCGACGCCGGGCATGACCCGGGAGCCGTCGCCGGCCGCCTCGACGGCGACCTCGACGACCTTGGCGCGCTCCTCGGCGGTGAGCGTCTGGTACTCGCCCAGCGAGCCGTTGGGGACGACGCCCTCGCAGCCGGAGTCGATCAGCCAGCGGACGTGCTCGGCGTAGGCGTCGTAGTCGACGGAGTGGTCCGGGCGCAGCGGGAGCGTGGTGGCGACCATGACGCCGCGCCAGGGACGGTTGGTGTCGTGCTGGGTGATGGACACATGAGCTCCTTGATGAGGTGTGACATTTTACAAGAGCGGACGGGCCGGAGACAAGGTCCCCGGCCCGCCGTTCGACGGCGGGCCCGTTACGACTCCGGGGTGGGCCCCGCCGCCAGCTGGGAGAGCGGCACCGGGCAGCCCAGCGGGCGGCGGTCGGGCCCGGGCTCACCCGAACCGGCCAGGCAGGCCACGGCCGGACCGCACATCCGGCCCTGGCACCAGCCCATCCCGGCCCGGGTGAGCAGCTTGACGGTGCGCGGATCGCCCGCGCCCAGGTCCTCGACGGCCTCCCGGATCGCCTCGACCGGCACCTCCTCGCACCGGCAGACGTCGGTGTCCGGACGCAGCCAGCCGGTCCAGCCGGAGCCCGGCCGGTGGGCGGCGGCCATCAGGTCGGCGAAGGCCCGCAGCCGCGAGCGGCGGCGCATCAGCGCGGCCGCGGGCCGCTGCCCGGCCACCGCGTACGCGGCCAGCTCGCCCTCGGCGAGCGCGAGGTCCGCGCCGCCGACGCCATTGGTCTCCCCCGCGGACCAGAGGCCGGGCACGCTGGTGCGCAGCCGGGCGTCGACCTCCAGCGCGACCGCGCCGTCCGGCCCGGTCACGGTCCGCGCCCCCAGCTCGGTGGCCAGGTCGATCTGCGGCAGCAGGCCGTGGCCGACGGCGAGCGCGTCGCAGTCGATCCGCCGCCCGGTGCCGGGCACCGGCCGCCAGTCGGCGTCCAGCCGGGCCACCGTGACGCCGGTGACCCGGTCCGTCCCGTGCGCCTCGACCACCGCGCTGCGCGGGCGCAGCCGCACGCCGTGGCGCAGCAGCGCCCCGCCGTGCCCGGCACCCTCGACCAGCTTGCCGGGCACGCCCGCCAGCACGCCGGGGTGCCGCGCGTACCCGAGGTAGGCGGTCGCCTCGACCACGGCGGGCACCTCGGCCCCGGCGGTGACCAGCGAGGAGGCGGCCGCGAGCAGCAGCGGGCCGCTGCCGGCCACCACGATCCGCTTCCCGGGCAGCACCAGCCCGGCCTTGAGCATGGCCTGGGCGCCGCCCGCGGTGACGACCCCGGGCAGGGTCCAGCCGGGGAACGGCAGCTGCCGCTCGTACGCTCCGGTGGCGAGCAGCACCGACCGGGACCGGACGGTGGCCCGGTCGGTGCTCTCCGGCCCGCGGGTGACGTGCACCGCGAAGCCGTCCCCGGTGCGCTCCAGGGCCCAGACCTGGTGCCCGGCCAGGAAGGCGGCCCGCCCGGCGCGCTCGTACGCGTCGAGCCGGTCGGCCCGGCCGGTGTAGGCGGACCAGTGGTGGTGCAGCCGGTCCGGCCGCGCCGCGCCCAGGCCGGGCGCCGGGTGGCGGTAGTACTGCCCGCCGGTGCTCCGCCCGCCGTCCAGCAGGGCGCAGCGCAGCCCGAGGTCGGCGGCGGTGACGGCGGCGGCCAGCCCGGCCGGGCCGGCGCCGACCACCACGAGGTCGTACGGCTGGCTGTCGTGGGCGTCAGACGGCGAGGTCGGCACGGCCGTGGCCCTCCTGGGTGGTGACGGTGGTGCCGGGCTCCGCGGGGAGCAGGCAGGTGCGCTGGTTGGGGCGGCCGTCCACGGTGGCCAGGCAGTCGAAGCAGGCGCCGATCCCGCAGAACGCCCCGCGCGGTTTGCCGCCGACCCGGGTGGTGCGCCAGGCGAGCACGCCGTCGGCCCAGAGCGCGGCGGCGATCGACTGCCCGGGCAGCGCGGGGACGGGCCGCCCGTCGAACTCGATGTGGTGGGCGGGCCCGGGCTCGGCCTGGACCAGCCCGGCGGGGGTGCGGCGGCGCATCGGCGGCTTCTCCAATCCTGGACGGAATCTCATGTGTGGCGATGGCGGGCCGGCGCTCACCCGGCCGGGAAGCGGTCCGCCCGGAACGGTGCGAGGTCCAGCTCCGGCCGCTTGCCGGTGAGCTGCTCGCTGATCAGCAGCCCGGTCGCCGGGGCCAGCCCGATGCCGGCCCCCTCGTGCCCGCAGGCGTGGTAGAGCCCGGGGACCCGGGGGTCCGCGCCGATGGCCGGCAGGTGGTCCGGCAGGTACGGGCGGAAGCCACGGTAGGTGCGCATCACGGTGACGTCGGCGAGCACCGGGAACAGCGCGGCGGCCTGGGCGGCGAGCCGGCTCAGCACCTCCTGGGAGAGCGTGCGGTCGAAGCCGACCCGCTCCCGGCTGGCACCGATCAGCACCGGCCCGCCCGGGGTGCCCTCGATCACGGCGGAGGTCTCCAGCCCGGCCGATCCGCTGGCCACGTTGGCCACGTAGTCGGCGGCGTAGACCTTGTGCCGCACGACCCGCGGCAGCGGCTCGGTGACCAGCACGAAGCCGCGCCGGGGCAGCACCGGCAGGTGCACTCCGGCCAGCGCGGCGATCTCGCCGCCCCAGGTGCCGGCCGCGTTCACCACGGCGGCGGCGGCCAGGCTCCGCCGGTCGGTCCGCACGCCGCGCACGGCGCCGTCCGGGCCGCGGTCGACGGCGGTGACGCTCTCCCCGGTGATCAGCTCGGCGCCCATCCGGCGGGCCTCGCGCAGCAGGTGGGCGGCGGCCAGGGCGGGCTGGACCTGGGCGTCCTGCGGGTAGTGGAAGCCGCCGGCCAGGCCTTCGGCCAGGTGCGGCTCCAGCTCGCGCAGCCGCTCGCCGGGCACCTCCTCGGCCTCGACCCCGACGGTCCGCTGCCCGGCGGCGAAGGCCCGCAGCGCGTCCTGCCCGGCGGCGGTGGAGGCGACCACCACGCCGCCCTTGGGCTCGTACTCGATCGCGGGGCCGAGCCGCTCGGCGAGTTCGCGCCAGAGCCGGGTGCTGAGCAGGGCGAGGTCGAGTTCGGGGCCGGGCTCCTTGTCGGAGACCAGCAGGTTGCCCTCGCCCGCGCCGGTGGTGCCACCGGCCACCGGGCCGCGGTCCACGACGGCGACGGCGAGCCCGGCGCGGGCGGCGTAGTAGGCGCAGGCGGCGCCGACCACACCGGCGCCGACCACGACGACGTCCAGGGGAGGTCTCTCGGTCTTCAGCACGGCAGTAATATGTCACATGCCATGCGACCTGCCAAGACCGCCCCGCCGAAACCCGGGACCACCCCCACCAGCGGAAAGGCCGGAACGGCGGGGAGCCCCGGCCCACCGCTCGGCAGAACGGCGGACCGGGGCTCCCTCAAGCCCTACCGGCTCAGGTGATGTCGTCCATCTCCTCGCGACGGGACGCCGGCACCGACGCACCGGCCGCCGGGGTCGCCGAGGCCCGGACGGACTCCGCACCGGCCACCGGCTGCACCGAGAGGTCCACGTGCGAGGCCTCCTCGTCGTCCAGCCCGGCGTCCGGGTTGCGGCGCGCCTTGCGCTTGTCGTTGAAGAGCGCGATCCCCACCGCGATGAAGTACAGCGCCCAGATCGGCATCGACAGCAGCAGCATGCTGAACGGGTCGGCGCCCGGAGTGGCGAACGCGGCGAACACGGTGATCGCCATGACCATCCCGCGCCACCAGCTGAGCAGCCGCTTGCCGGTCACGATGCCGACCAGGTTGAGCATCACCAGCAGCAGCGGGAACTCGAAGGCGAGGCCGAAGACCAGCACCATCCGGGTGGCGATGTCGAAGTAGTCCTCGGGCGGCAGGATCGGCGTGGTGTCGCTCGGAGTGAACGAGATCAGCATCTCGACCATGGTCGGCATGACCATGATCGCGGCCGCCACGCCCGCCAGGAACAGCGGGGCGCCGCACGCCATGAAGATGACCGCGTACTTCTTCTCGTTCCTGTGCAGGCCGGGCGCCACGAAGGCCCACACCTGGTACAGCCAGACCGGGACGGCCGCCACCACGCCCGCGGTCAGCGCGACCTTCAGCATCCAGTTGAAACCGGCGGTGAGGCCGATGTTGGACACCTGGGCGCAGCGCCCGTGGTACTGGTCCGCGTCGACCTTGGTGTTGCACTGCGGCAGCGGCTGGAGCAGGAAGTGCTCGATCTGCTTGTGGTAGATCGCCGCGACGATCGCGAACAGCACGATCGCCAGGACCGACTTGACCACGCGGTTGCGCAGTTCCCGCAGGTGGTCGGCGAGGGCCATCCGCCCCTCAGGATCCTTTGACGCCTTCGGCGCCTTGGAGAGCTTGCTCAACCCCGGTCCTCAACTCGTGCGTCGGGGCCCGCCGGTCGACGGGCCTCCGTGGTCGCGCGCCTCCCGCACGTCGTGCGCGCGGCGTGCGTCAGCTGCCTCACGTGCGCCGCGCTCAGTGCGGGCGGTCGCCGTCGGGCGCGGAGGCCCCGGCGGCGGGCTCGTTCACCGGACGGGCCGTGGCCGAAGCGCCCGGAGCGGACTGGATGGTCCGGCCCGCGGCACCGTCGACCGGGGCCGCTGCCCGGGCGGGCGGGCTCGACTGCTCGGACCGGCCGTCCGAACGCATCGCCTGGGCCTCGCTCTTCAGGATCCGCATCGACTTGCCCAGCGAGCGCGCCAGGTCGGGCAGCCGCTTGGCTCCGAACAGCAGGATGGCGAGAACCACGATCACCACGATCGCGGTCGGCGAGATGCGCATGCGCGACCACCTTCAGTCATGGCGGCCCGACGGGCCGTCCGCTGCGGATGGTAACCGCTGCGGATGACGCCACGACGACGGCCGCCCGAACAGGACAGCGGCCCCCGGTACGCGGTTCAGGAGCCAACTGAGAGCGTAACCCGCCCCCACCCGCGCGCAGCAGCCCCCGTACCACCCGGAGCCGCGCCGTGCTAGGCGGCCGGGACCCGCTCCGCCGCCGGGGCGTTCGCCGCCGGCATCGCGTCCGCCAGGTCCTCGGCCGCCGCGGCCAGCGCCCGCGAGGCCCGGTCCACGCCCTCGGCCAGCGCCCGCACGTCCAGCCAGAGCCGGATCGCGAGGACCCCGAGGACCAGCAGGCCCGCGGTGGCGAGCAGGACGGCGGCGACGAGCATCCAGGACATGCGCCCACCCTATACGGGGGTCACCCCTCCGCCGGGACGAGCCGCATGGTGCGCACCCCGGCCCCGGTGAGCGCCTCGACGATCTTCTCCCCGGCCGGCTTGCGCACCGCCGCACCGCACCGCGGGCAGCCGAAGCTGTAGTGCGCCTGGGCCGGGGTGCGACCGAGGGTCAGGCGGAAGTCCTCGGCCGGGAGCTCCACCTTCTCCCGGCACTCGGAGCAGTACACCTTGAATCTGGTCCCGGGTTCCACCGCTCAGGCCCGCCCCTCCCCGTAGGCGGCCAGCGCCTCCCGCGCGGCCGAGCGCGCCTGCTCGGCCAGTTCGGGCGGCGAGACGATCCGGCCGTCCCGGCCCAGCCGCAGCGCCAGCGGGCGCAGCTGGGAGGGGTCGGCGCTGCGCAGGGTGATCCGCAGCCCGCCGTCGGGCAGTTCCTCGGCCCGGTCGTGGGTGTAGTACTCGGCCACCCAGCGCCCCCCGGAGGAGACCTCGACGACCACCTCGGGGTCGTCCGCCGCCGGGTTGACCAGCCCGCCGCTCAGGTCGCGGGGCTCGCGCCGGGGCGGGTCGGCCGGGACGTCCAGGACGCGGATCTCGGCGACCCGGTCGAGCCGGAACATCCGGTGGTCCTCGGAGGTGCGGCACCAGGCCTCGAGGTAGGTGTGGCCCTCGGTGAGCAGCCGGATCGGGTCCACCTCGCGCTCGGTCATCCCGCCGCGCCCGTGCGAGTAGTAGCGCAGCCAGAGCCGGCGGCCCTCGCTGAGCGCGCGGTCGATGTCGGCGAACACGTGGCTCTCCGCCTCGAAGGTCACGCCGACCCGGGCGCTGCCCTCGGCACTCTCCCCGGCCGCGTTCTCGATCTTGGCGACGGCCCGGGTGAGCGCCTCCCGGTCCCCGGCCCGCAGGCCCGGCAGCCCGGCCACCGCGCGGGCGGCCACCAGCAGCGCGGTCGCCTCGTCGGCGGCCAGCCGCAGCGGCTGGGCCACGTCGTCGACGTTGTGCCACCAGATCCGCTCGCCGTCGGTGTCGATGTCGAGCAGGTCGCCGCCGCGGAAGCTGGTGCCGCACATCGGCAGCACGTTGAGGTCCGCGATCAGCTCGCGCTCGCTGATCCCGAACGCCCGGGCCACCTCGGCGACCTCGGCCCCGGGCCGCTCGCGCAGGTAGGTGACCAGCGACAGCATCCGTCGCGTCTGGTCGATGGCATTACTCACGGCCGCTCTCCCTCGATACCCGCGACCGCCCGCAGCCGGTCGACCACATCCGCCCGCAGCTCCTCCGGCCCGAGCACCAGCACGTCCGGCCCGAACTCGGCCAGGTCCGCGCCCAGCCCGTTGCCGTACGGGATCTCCAGCTCGTCCCAGGCCTCGTCCACCCGGGTGCTGCCCAGCGCCTTGGTGCGCAGCGGGAAGCCGGCGCCCCGGCGGACCCGGACGGTCGCGGTGGCGGTGGCCCCCTCCCCCGCGAACTTCGCCACGGTGGCCCGGACGTCCACGTGCTCGGGCACGGTGCCGAGGAACGCCCCGGACCTCGCCTTCACCTTGCCGGTGATCCGGCTGAGCCGGAACACCCGGGCGTCGCCGCGGTCGCGGTCGTACCCGGCCAGGTACCAGTGCCCGCGCCAGCACTCCAGCGCCCACGGCTCGACGCTGCGCTGCTCGGCGGCGGCGGCGCCGGCCTTGCGGTACTCGAAGGAGACCGGACGGCGGTCCCGGGCGGCGGTGAGCAGCGGCTCGAACGCGGCCTCCCGGGCGGGGATGCGCGGCTCCAGGGCGGTGCGGCCCTCGGCCTCGGCGAACGGCACCCCGGCCGCGCGCAGCTTCTGCAGGGCGCCGCTGGCCGCACCGGACATCTTGGCCTGCTGCCAGACCCGGGCGGCCAGGGTCAGCGCGGCCGCCTCCTCGGCGTCGAGGGCGATCTCGGGCAGCCGGTTGCGGTCGGCGCGGGCCAGGTAGCCGAGCTCGCCGTCCAGGGTGCTCTCGTCGACGTCGATCACCAGGCCGAGCTCGCGCAGGTCGTCCTTGTCCCGCTCGAACATCCGGTTGAAGGCGTCCTCGCTGCCGTTCTGCCAGGCCTCGCGGTACGCCTCGATGGACTCCCGCAGCTCCTTCTTGGAGAGCGGACGTCGGGTGTTCATCAGGCACAGGGCGAGATTCATCAGCCGCTCTGCCTTCGCGATCGCCATCGCTGACCCTTCCGGTGTGCCGCGCCGAGCGCGGGGTGCGCCAACCGGGCGATCACCACCCGGCGGGACCGACCGTACCGGTAGCGGTACGCACCGCAAAAGCGGCATCCCCGAACACCCCCGGACATGCCCGTGGGCCGGGCCCCCGGAGGGGTGCGGGCCACGG
>NZ_JBHVJT010000013.1:100075-100735 GCF_042798815.1 Kitasatospora sp. NPDC057738
ATAGGGGAGACCGGCCTGGCGGGGAGGAGCAAACACAAAAAAACCCCCCCCCCCAACCCCCCCCGGGCGTCTTTGTGGTCCGGCCCCGGGGGGGCCCCCCCCCCACGGCGCGAGCAGGCTCAGACCGCCAGCAGGTCGACCACGAAGATCAGGGTCGAGCCAGCCGGGATGAGCGGCGTCGGCGACTGGTTGCCGTACGCCAGGCGCGCCGGGATGGTCAGCTCGCGGCGGCCGCCGACCTTCATGCCGACGACGCCCTGGTCCCAGCCCTTGATGACGCGGCCGCCGCCCAGCGGGAAGCGGAACTCGTTGGGGCTCCGGTTCCAGCTCGCGTCGAACTCCTCGCCGGTCTCGAAGGTCACACCGACGTAGCGGACGCTGACGTTCTGACCCCGCTTGGCCTCCTCGCCGTCACCGACGACGATGTCGCGGATCTGCAGCTCCGTCGGGGCGTCGCCGATCGGGAAGTCGATCTCGGGCTTCTCGTTGAGGTTGACGCTCACAGTCCCTCTTCTCACATTCGCTCTGCTGTCACGACCAAGCGGCGGGGGGGGGGGGCCCGGGTGTTTTTTCCCTGAGACAGGGCGGGGGGCGAGGACCCACCCCGGGCCGGGTCCCACGAAAGGGACAAAAGGAGGAAACCCCACCACTGCACCCCCA
>NZ_JBHVJT010000013.1:100745-141625 GCF_042798815.1 Kitasatospora sp. NPDC057738
CGGTACGGGCGCCCGCCGCCCGTCCGGGTCCGGCCACGCGGCCGGACCCGGAGGTCACACGTACACCATTGTCACCCGAAAGTGGATCAGCCCTGACCCGCGTCGAGGATGTCCACCACGAAGACCAGCGTCGCGCCGGGCGGGATGTCGCCCTGGCCCTTGTCGCCGTAGCCCAGCGAGGCGGGGATCACCAGCTCGACCCGGCTGCCGACGGTCTGGCCCTCCAGGCCCTGGTCCCAGCCCTGGATGACCTGGCCGCCGCCGACCGGGAAGGTGAACGCCTGGCCCTTGCTGAGCGAGGAGTCGAACACCTTGCCGCTGGAGAACAGCGCGCCGGTGTACTGGACGACGACCTTCTCGCCCTTCTCCACCTTCGGCCCGGTGCCCTTGATCAGGACGTGCGACTTCAGCTCGGTCGGGTCCTTCGCGCCGGCCACCGGGGTGATCTCGGCCGGCTTCTTGCCGTTGTCCTTGACCTGCGGGAAGTCCGCCGGCGGCGGGGTGACGGTTCCGCTCACCACGGCGTCGGGCGCGTTGGCGTTGCGGACGTCGATCACGAAGATCAGGTCGTCCTTGGGGCCGATCGACATGTCGGCCTTGCCCTGGGCGCCGAACGCGGCGGCCGGCGGGGCCACCACCAGCAGCCGGCTGCCGGCCTTCTTGCCGATCACGGCCTGGTCCAGGGCCGGGATCAGCGCGTCGGTGCCGGCCTGGAAGATCTGCGGCTTCCCGTCGGCGTCGTACGAGCTCGGGATGTCCTTGCCGGTGTTCCAGTCCTTGGCGGTGTAGTCGACCGAGGCCCAGGAGTTCTTCTCCACCTTGGCGCCGGTGCCCTCGGTGAGCACCTTGACGACGAAGGAGCCGTCGGAGGCCTCGCCCGGCACCTGGATCTCGGCCTTCTTGCCGAAGTCCCCGGCGACCGTCGGCAGCACCTTGGCGCTGTCCTTGATCGGCGGCACCGGTTCGGCGGTCGGCGTGGGCGGCGCGCTCTTGGCCGCGTCCGGCTTGGCCGCGGCGCTGTCCTTGGAGCCGTCCTTGTTCACCACGTAGAGCGTGATGCCGCTGCCGACCAGCAGCAGCGCCAGCACCGTACCGAGGATCACGCCCAGCTTGCCGACACCGGGCGGGTTCTCGTCGTACCCGGCCTCCGAGCTGTCGGTCTTGCGCACGTTGGAGGCGAAGATCTGCGGGGCGTCGTCGTCCGTCCTGGTCCCGCCCGCGGGGCGCGGCGCCTCGCCGGGCTGCGCCCAGCCGGCCTGCTGCGCCAGGATCGCCGGGGGGACGACGATCGACTCGCGGTCCCCGCCGACCGGGCCGCCGGGACGGGAGGCGGCCGGGTCACCCGCAGAGCTGTCGTTCGCCGCGGTACCGGCCCCGCCCGGGCTCGGCGTCTTCTCAGTCATGACTCCCCATCCATCTCGCCACGAGGTCTTCCAGGTCTGCGTCCGGCGTGGGCACGCCGGCCTGATGTCGCACCGCCCGCCCGGACCTCGGCACCGGGCGGCGCCTGCCACAGTGCGTGGGCAGTATGACAGCTCAGGATGAGGGCGGACGCTTCGCTGTACGAGCGTCCGCCCAAGCGTACGGAATCCCCTGGGTGAGTTCCTAGACCGCTTCGAGAATGTCGATCACGAAGACCAGCGTCGAGTTCGCCGGCACCGAGCCCTGCGCCTTGTCCTGGTAGCCGAGCGCCGGCGGGACCACCAGCAGGACCCGGCTGCCGACGTTCTGCCCGACCAGGCCCTTGTCCCAGCCCTCGATCACGCTGCCGGTGCCGATCTGCACCGCCTGCGCGCCGCCGTGCGTCCAGGAGGAGTCGAACTGCTGGCCGTTGGCCCACAGCACCCCGGTGTACTGCACCACCAGGGTCTGCCCGCTCTTGACCTGCTTGCCCTCGCCCTTGATCAGCACCGCCTGCTGGAGGTCGGTGGGCGCGGCCTGCCCTTCCGGGATCGTGATCGTCACCGGCGCCTTGCCGTTGTCCTTGACCTGCGGCAGCGTCGCGGGCGGCTCGGTCATCGTCCCGGTGAGCGTGGAGTCCGGCGGCAGGCTCTCCATGATGTCCAGCACGAACACCACGGTGTCGCCCTTGCTGACGCCAAGCTGGCTGGAGCCCTGCTCGCCGAAGGCCGCCTCCGGCGGGGCCACCACCAGCAGCCGGGAGCCCACCTTCTTGCCGATCACGCTCTGGTCCAGCGCCGGCACCAGCTGCCCGCTGCCGGCCTGGTAGAGCTGCGGCTTGCCGTTGGCGTCGTACGAGCTCGGCAGGTCCTTGCCGGTGGTCCAGTCCTTGGCGGTGTAGTTGACCGTCACCCAGTCGCCCTTGTTGACGGTCGCCCGCTCACCCTCGATGACCGTGTTCACCACGAACTGGCCGCTGGGCTGCTGGCCCTCGGGAATGGTGATGGTGGCCTTGCTGCCGAATCCGCCACCCGAAAGAGTGGGCATCGGCGACGCCTCCGCGACCGGCGCGGGGACCGTCGGGGCGGCGCTCGCCGTGGACGGCGTCGCCGGGCCGGCCGCCTTGGGGGAACTGCTGCAGGCGACCGCGAGCAGCAACGGCAGGGTGAGAAGCAAACCGGCGGTGCGGCGCACGGTGGTCCTAACTGTCGGTCGAAGTCGGCTCTCCTGACTCGACGGACAGCGTATGCCCGGCACGCGTCCGGCCCCGGTAGACACCACCGGGGCCGGCCACCGCCTTGATCACAACGCCTCGATCACACCGCCTCCACTACATCCCCGCGATCAGCTTCTCCACCCGCTCGTCCACCGAGCGGAACGGGTCCTTGCACAGCACCGTGCGCTGCGCCTGGTCGTTCAGCTTCAGGTGCACCCAGTCCACCGTGAAGTCCCGGCGCTGCTCCTGCGCCCGGCGGATGAAGTCCCCGCGCAGCCGGGCCCGGGTGGTCTGCGGCGGGATCGACTTGGCCTCGAAGGTCTTGAGGTCGGTGGTCACCCGCTGCGCCTGGCCCTTGCCCTGGAGCAGGTAGAACAGGCCGCGGCGGCGGTGGATGTCGTGGTACGCGAGGTCGATCTGGGCCACCCGCGGGTTGGACATGCTCATCCCGTGCTTCTCGCGGTAGCGCTCGATGAGCTTGTACTTCATGATCCAGTCGATCTCCTGGGCCACCCCGTCCAGCCGCTCGGTGCGGACGGCCTCCAGGGTGCGGCCCCACAGGTCGAGCACCCGGCCGACGGTGCCGGTGTTGATGCCCTTGCGGTCCGCGAACTCCAGGGCCTTCGTGTAGTACTCCTCCTGGATGTCCAGCGCGCTGGCCTCCCGGCCGTTGGCGAGCCGCACCTGGTGGGTGCCGGTGAGGTCGTGGCTGACCTCGCGGATCGCCCGGATCGGGTTCTCCAGGGTGAGGTCGCGCATCACCACGCCGGCCTCGATCAGCCGCAGCACCAGGTCGGTGGAGCCGACCTTGAGCAGCGTCGTGGTCTCGGACATGTTGGAGTCGCCGACGATCACGTGCAGCCGGCGGTAGCGCTCGGCGTCCGCGTGCGGCTCGTCCCGGGTGTTGATGATCGGGCGCGAACGGGTGGTGGCGGAGCTGACGCCCTCCCAGATGTGCTCGGCCCGCTGGCTGACGCAGAACACCGCGCCGCGCGGGGTCTGGAGCACCTTGCCCGCGCCGCAGATCAGCTGCCGGGTGACCAGGAACGGGATCAGCACGTCGGCGAGCCGGGAGAACTCGCCGTGCCGGGCCACACAGTAGTTCTCGTGGCAGCCGTAGGAGTTCCCGGCCGAGTCGGTGTTGTTCTTGAAGAGGTAGACGTCCCCCGCGATGCCCTCCTCGTGCAGCCGCCGCTCGGCGTCCACCAGGAGGCCTTCGAGGATCCGCTCGCCGGCCTTGTCGTGCGTCACCAGCTCGACGACGTCGTCGCACTCGGGGGTGGCGTACTCGGGGTGGGAGCCGACGTCGAGGTAGAGGCGGGCGCCGTTGCGCAGGAAGACGTTGCTGCTTCGGCCCCAGGAGACGACCCGGCGGAACAGGTACCGCGCGACCTCGTCCGGTGACAGCCGCCGCTGCCCGCGGAACGTGCAGGTCACGCCGTACTCGTTCTCCAGCCCGAAAATCCGGCGGTCCATGAGCACTCCATTCTCTGTCGGAGCTGTCCGAAACCGCCTCCACGACGGCTGGGCCGCCGCAGGGGCACCGGAGTCCCGCACGACGGCGGCGGGGCCGCCGTACGGAACTCCACAGGTACTGCTACACCGGCGTGCCGTCCGCCGGGTTGTCGTCGTCGTCCGCCTCGGCGGACTGGTCCCCGTCGAGCAGCCGGCCCAGCTGGTTGCCCAGGATCCGCTTGAACTTGCGCTGCTGGAACCGCTGGCGGTCGAGGACCGCGACCTCCAGCTGTTCCGGCGTGAGGCTGCGCGGGCTGCCGCCGTTGGGGTCGCGGGCGAGCGAGTCCACCGCGACCTTCACCGCCTCGGTGAGGCTCAGGCCGGCCCGGTGGCGCTGGCCCAGGTAGTTGCCGATCGAGTCGGCGTTGCCGCCGACCACCACGTAGTTCTTCTCGTCCACGACCGAGCCGTCCGGCGTGAGCCGGTAGATCTGGTCGTTGTCGGAGGTGCGGCCGACCTCGGCCACGATCAGCTCGACCTCGTACGGCTTCTCGCCGACCGAGGAGAAGATGGTGCCCAGGGTCTGGGCGTACACGTTGGCCAGGCCCCGGGCCGTGACGTCGGCCCGGTCGTAGGAGTAGCCGCGCAGATCGGCGTAGCGGACGCCGCCGATGCGCAGGTTCTCGAACTCGTTGTAGCGGCCGACCGCCGCGAAGGCGATCTTGTCGTAGATCTCGGAGACCTTGTGGAGCGCCCTGGAGGTGTTCTCCGCGACGAAGACGATGCCGTCGGCGTAGGTGAGCACGACCACGCTGCGGCCGCGCGCGATGCCCTTGCGGGCGTACTCCGCGCGGTCCGCCATGGCCTGCTGGGGTGAGACGTAGAACGGTGTCGACACCGGCGGTCGTCCCTTTCCTGTGAGGTGGTGGCGTGGGGAGTGTCCTGTGGAACTCAGCCGGGTCCGCCTAGATCCACAGGACACCCCCTAGATCAGCGGGGCCTGCGGGCCGTTGGGCCGGGCCAGGCGCTCGTCGGTGATGGCGACGGCGACCTCCGTGACCTCCGCCTCGGTGAGTCGGCGGAAGCCGTCCTCGGTGATCAGCGAGACGATCGGGAAGATCTTGCGGGCGAGGTCCGGGCCGCCGGTGGCGGAGTCGTCGTCGGCCGCGTCGTACAGCGCCTGGACGACCATGGTGACGGCCTGGTCGGCCGTCAGCCCCTCGCTGTAGAGCTTCTTCATCGAGCCGCGCGCGAAGACCGAGCCGGAGCCGGTGGCGGTGAAGCCGCGCTCCTCGGACCGCCCGCCGGTGACGTCGTAGTTGAAGATCCGGCCGCGGCCGAGGTCCAGGTCGTAGCCGGCGAACAGCGGCACCACCGCGAGGCCCTGCATCGCCATGCCCAGGTTGCCCCGGATCATGGTGGTGAGCCGGTTGGCCTTGCCCTCCAGGGAGAGCGTGGTGCCCTCGATCTTCTCGTAGTGCTCCAGCTCCAGTTGGAACAGCCGGACCATCTCGATCGCGAGGCCCGCGGTGCCGGCCACGCCGACCGCGCTGAACTCGTCGGCCGGGAACACCTTCTCCATGTCGCGCTGGGCGATCACGTTGCCCATCGTGGCCCGGCGGTCACCCGCGATCACCACGCCGCCGTCGAAGGTCGCGGCCACGATCGTGGTCCCGTGCGGGGCCTCGACCACGGCGCCCTCGGGGAGCCCGCGGCGACCGGGGACCAGCTCCGGCTTGTGCTCGGCGAGGAAGTCGATGAACGAGGACGACCCCGGGGTCAGGAAGGCAGCCGGTAGACGCCCGGTGCCACGAGTGTTGGCTTCCACACGATTCCTTCCAGGTAGCTTGAAGCGCGCGCTGCCCGCACCCTACCCGCCCGACGATCACTGTCCACGGGTGGAGGGGCCGGTGCCGGACGGCCGGGCGGTGCTCGCCGCCCGGCCGCCCCGGACGGTCGCGACCGTGAATTCGGAATGCCCGGGTGCGGGCTATTGCCCGCCCTTCTGGACGAATCCGCGCACGAAATCCTCGGCATTCGACTCGAGGACCTCGTCGATTTCGTCCAGCACCGCGTCGACGTCGTCGCTCAGCTTTTCCTGGCGCTCCTTGAGGTCGTCGGAATTCTGGCTTTCCGCGGCCTGCTCCTCGACCTCCTCGGAGGAACGGTTTGCCCGCTGCTGGCCGCCGCCGGTGTCCTTGCTCGCCATTTCCCTCACCCCGCTCGATTCGTCTGGCACGGTTCGGTCGTTGCTTGCTGCACCGACCCTATACACAAGGTGCGACTGCCGCTCCCGGTTCGCCGGTGGCGCTTCCTGTCCAACACCCGCTGCCACCCCGAATGATTCCCATTCGGCGGACGTTCACCCATGGTGATCGAAAAGTTACCCGCCGGCCAGCACCCGGAGCAGGTCCTCGGCCGTGCGGCAGCGGTCCAGCAGCTCCTTGACGTGGTTGCGGGTGCCGCGCAGCGGCTCCAGGGTGGGGACGCGCTGCAACGAGTCCCGGCCCGGCAGGTCGAAGATCACCGAGTCCCAGGAGGCCGCCGCGACGTGGTCCGCGTACTGCTCCAGACAGCGACCGCGGAAGTACGCCCTGGTGTCCTCCGGCGGCTTGGAGACGGCCCGCTCTACCTCGTCCTCGGTGACCAGCCGCTCGAACCGCCCGCGGGCCACCAGACGGTTGTAGAGGCCCTTCTCGGGCCGTACGTCGCTGTACTGGAGGTCGACCAGGTGCAGTCGCGGGTTGTCCCACTCCAGGGCGTCCCGGCTGCGGTAGCCCTCCAGGATCTCCCGCTTGGCGATCCAGTCCAGCTGCCGGGACAGCGACATCGGGTCGCGCTCCAGCCGGCCCAGGACGTCCTCCCAGCGCGCCAGCACGTCCACCGTCTGCTCGTCCGCGTCGGTGCCGAAGCGGTCCTCCACGTACTTGCGGGCCAGCTCGAAGTACTCCAGCTGGAGCTGGACGGCGGTGAGCCGGCGCCCGTTGCGCAGGGTGATCAGGTGCTTGAGCGTCGGGTCGTGGGAGACCCGGTGCAGGGTGCGCACCGGCTGGTCCACCGCGAGGTCGGCGGCGATGAAGGAGTCCTCGATCATCGACAGGACCAGCGAGGTGGTGCCCAGCTTGAGGTAGGTGGAGATCTCGGAGAGGTTGGCGTCCCCGATGATCACGTGCAGTCGGCGGTACTTCTCGGCGTCGGCGTGCGGCTCGTCCCGGGTGTTGATGATCGGGCGCTTGAGCGTCGTCTCCAGGCCGACCTCGACCTCGAAGTAGTCCGCCCGCTGGCTGATCTGGAAGCCGTGCGCGGAGCCGTCCTGGCCGATGCCGACCCGGCCGGCGCCGGTGACCACCTGGCGGGAGACGAAGAACGGGGTGAGGTGGCGGACGATGTCGGCGAACGGTGTCGCCCGCTTCATCAGGTAGTTCTCGTGGGTGCCGTAGGAGGCGCCCTTGTTGTCGGTGTTGTTCTTGTAGAGGTGGATGGTCTGCCCGTTGGGCAGTTCCAGCGCGCGTTGTGCCGCGGCCGCCATGATCCGCTCGCCGGCCTTGTCCCAGAGCACGGCGTCACGCGGGTTGGTCACCTCGGGCGAGCTGTACTCGGGGTGCGCGTGGTCCACGTAGAACCGGGCCCCGTTGGTGAGGATGACGTTGGCGAGGCCGATGTCCTCGTCGGTCAGCTGGCTGGCGTCCGCGACCTCGCGGGCCAGGTCGAACCCCCGTGCGTCGCGCAGCGGGTTCTCCTCCTCGAAGTCCCAGCGGGCCCGCCGTGCCCGGTGCATCGCCGCCGCGTACGCGTTGACGATCTGGGACGAGGTGAGCATGGCGTTGGCGTTGGGGTGCCCGGGCACGGAGATCCCGTACTCGGTCTCGATGCCCATCACGCGCCGTACGGTCATGCGGCCCTCCTTGCCCGGTGCGCCGCCCCCGACGGGCGGAGCACTCTGACGTACCGCCGAACAACACCGACGCCGGGCCTCTGCCCGCGGACGGTGGGTCGAGCCTAGAACCCGGCGCCGAGCGGCGGGCCCGGAGACGCGCCGTCCGGCTGCGGGGCCGCGAGGCGCCACAGCCGGACGGTGTGCGTACAGCTCCGGGGACCGCTGCCGGCCCGGACAACCGCGTGCTTACAGGTACTGCCCCGTGTTGGCGACAGTGTCGATCGAGCGGCCGGACTCGGCGCCCTGCTTGCCGGTGACCAGCGTGCGGATGAAGACGATCCGCTCGCCCTTCTTGCCGGAGATGCGGGCCCAGTCGTCCGGGTTGGTGGTGTTCGGGAGGTCCTCGTTCTCCTTGAACTCGTCCACGCAGGCGGCGAGCAGGTGGGAGACGCGCAGACCGCGCTGACCGTGGTCGAGGAAGTCCTTGATGGCCATCTTCTTCGCGCGGTCGACGATGTTCTGGATCATCGCGCCGGAGTTGAAGTCCTTGAAGTACAGGACCTCCTTGTCACCGTTGGCGTAGGTGACCTCCAGGAAGCGGTTCTCCTCGGTCTCGGAGTACATCCGCTCCACCACCGACTGGATCATCGCGGCCACCGTGGCCCCGACGGAGCTGTCGTGCTCCTTGAGGTCGTCCGGGTGGAACGGCAGCGAGTCCTTGAGGTACTTGGAGAAGATGTCCTTCGCGGCCTCGGCGTCCGGGCGCTCGATCTTGATCTTGACGTCCAGGCGGCCGGGCCGCAGGATCGCCGGGTCGATCATGTCCTCGCGGTTGGAGGCGCCGATGACGATGACGTTCTCCAGGCCCTCCACGCCGTCGATCTCGGCGAGCAGCTGCGGGACGATGGTGTTCTCCACGTCCGAGCTGACGCCGGAGCCGCGGGTGCGGAACAGCGACTCCATCTCGTCGAAGAAGACGATGACGGGCGTGCCCTCGCCCGCCTTCTCCCGGGCCCGCTGGAAGACCAGGCGGATCTGCCGCTCGGTCTCGCCCACGTACTTGTTGAGCAGCTCGGGGCCCTTGATGTTGAGGAAGTAGCTCTTCCCCTGGGGGCGGCCGGTGACCTCGGCGACCTTCTTGGCCAGCGAGTTGGCGACCGCCTTGGCGATCAGCGTCTTGCCGCAGCCGGGCGGGCCGTAGAGCAGCACGCCCTTGGGCGGGCGCAGCTCGTACTCCTTGAACAGGTCGGCGTGCAGGTAGGGCAGCTCGACCGCGTCGCGGATCAGCTCGATCTGGTTGCTCAGACCGCCGATCTGGCGGTAGTCGATGTCCGGGACCTCCTCGAGGACCAGCTCCTCGACCTCGGACTTCGGGACGACCTCGAAGACGTAGCCGGAGCGGGGCTCCAGCAGCAGGGCGTCCCCGGACCGGATGGTCAGCCCACGCAGCGGTTCGGCGAGGCGCACCACCCGCTCCTCGTCGGTGTGCCCCAGCACCAGGGCGCGCTCGCCGTCCTCCAGGAGCTCCTTGAGGGTGACGATCTCGCCGATGTTCTCGAAGGCCATCGCGTCCACGATGTTGAGGGCCTCGTTGAGCATCACTTCCTGGCCGCGCCGCACCTCGTCGAGGGCGACGCTCGGGCTGACGTTCACGCGGAGCTTGCGCCCCCCGGTGAAGATGTCCGCGGTGCCGTCCTCGTTCGCGTCGAGGAAGGTGCCGAAGCCGGCCGGGGGCTGTGCCAGCCGGTCCACTTCCTCCTTGAGGGCCACGATCTGGTCGCGGGCCTCTCGCAGGGTGGAGGCGAGCCGTTCGTTCTGGGCGGTCACGCCCGCCAGGTTGGTCTGGAGCTCGACGATCCGCTCTTCGAGGATCCTCGAATTGCGCGGCGAGTCGGCGAGCTTGCGGCGCAACACGGCGATTTCCTGCTCAAGGTACGAGACCTGAGCGGCCTCGTCGGAACCACGAGCGGGCCTGCCGGTGCTGCGGTTGTAGTCGTCATCGTGGGCTGCCACGGTCCTCACCTCCTCCGGGGAGCTGGACGCTTCCAGACCCTACCTGGGACCAGGGGTCCGTAAACCCCTAGATCAAGAAAGATGGAACGGGCGTGTCCGACCTTCGCCCCAGCGCGCTTCCCCTCTGCTAAGGGGGATACCCACCGCGCACCACCCAAAGCGGGCCAGATGTATCGTCGAGCGAAGTGATATCCGATCGCGACCACAAGTCGAGGTCCGATCGTTGTACGAATGGCGGGATTGCTCCAGGAATAGGGGCGACCCGGGACAGAAACGGCAGGGGACCATGTCGGTGACCGAGCAGACGGCGGCAGCGGCCGAAGAGCTGGAGGTGTGGATCGACCAGGATCTGTGCACCGGCGACGGCATCTGCGTGCAGTACGCGCCCGAGGTCTTCGAGCTCGACATCGACGGGCTGGCCTATGTGAAGGGGCCGGACGACGAGCTGCGCCAGCAGCCCGGGGAGACCGCCCCGGTGTCGCTGACGATCCTTCAGGACGTGGTGGACTCGGCGAAGGAGTGCCCCGGCGACTGCATCCACGTGCGCCGGGTCGCCGACCGGGTCGAGGTGTACGGGCCGGACGCGGAGTAGCCGGCCCGCGGATCAGCGGGTCCGCGCGGTGGTCGGTCCGCGCGGTGGCCGGTCCGTCACACGGCGGAGAGCGGGGCGGCGGTCTGGGAGCGATCCCAGCCGCCGCTCCTGTGCGTCCAGGTGAGGTCGACCGAGATGTCGGGCCGGAACCGCGGCACGTCCTCGCTCGAATACCCCTGCGCGTGGCCGGTGATGGCGCCGTCCGAACGCACCGCGATCCGGCTCACGGTGAGGTTCTCGCGCTCGGTCAGCAGCGTGGCCACCACCTCCGGGCGCCCGCCCGGGCCGAAGCCGAGCAGCAGGACGGCGTCCGGCGGGGTGCCGGTCTCGGTGGCGCAGTGCGCGGTGACCACCGTGGCGGGGCGCCCGTCGCCGAGCCGCGCGGACACGCTGAGCGCCGTCTTGACCGGGAACGGGCCGCAGTCCAGCGGGAGTTGGACCTGGGCCGGGTCGGGGCCCGCGCTCACCGCGAGGGACGTGGGCACGGGGTGCGCGGGCACCGGGGTGCCGGTCGCCGGGGAGGCCGCCAGTGCGGCCCCCACCACCGCGCCGCAGCCGGCCAGGGCGACGGCCCAGTGCCAGGGGGCGGTGCGCGCGTGCCCGGGCCCGGAGCGGCTCCGCGGTGTCCGCTGTCCAGCCGTCGCCGTCGTCGTCCCGACCGCGGTCTCCACCAGGCGTCCCCTCCAGAGCTCCAGGAGCTGGTCTGCGTGCGCGAGCATCGTCCCACACCGTGATCGGCGGGATGCGAAAGGGGTGGTACGAGCGGTGTGCTCGTACCACCCCTTTCGCGGTGGGTTTCGGGGCTCAGCCCAGGTCGGGCTGCTCCGTCTCCGTGTCGCGGGCGGCCTTGCGGGCGGCGGCGCGCTCCTGGAGGGTGGGCTCGGGCGCCCCGTTGTCGTAGTCCTCGCCGTACGCGCCCTTGGCCGGACGGCGGCGGCGCAGCGGCGGCTCCACACCGTCCGCCAGGCGGCGGGCGGTGAGCAGGAAGCCGGTGTGGCCGATCATCCGGTGGTCCGGGCGGACCGCCAGACCCTCCAGGTGCCAGGTGCGGACCATGGTCTCCCAGGCCTGCGGCTCGGTGAAGGTGCCGTGGTCGCGCAGCGCCTCGACGGTCCTGGACATCTGCGTGGTGGTGGCCACGTAGCAGCAGATGAGGCCGCCGGGGACGAGCGCCTCGGAGGCGACGTCCAGGCACTCCCAGGGGGCCAGCATGTCGAGGATGACGCGGTCGACGTCGGTCTCGACCAGGTTGTCCTGGAGGTCGCCGACGGTGAGCTTCCACGCCGGGTGCGGGCCGCCGAAGTAGCGCTCGACGTTCCCCTGGGCGATGTCGGCGAAGTCCTGCCGGCGCTCGTAGGAGGCCAGCATGCCGTGCTCGCCGACGGCGCGCAGCAGGTACATGCTGAGCGCGCCGGACCCGACGCCGGCCTCGATCACGCGGGCACCCGCGAAGATGTCGGCCATGGCCAGGATCTGGCCGGCGTCCTTGGGGTAGATCACGGCGGCGCCGCGCGGCATGGACAGGACGTAGTCGGGGAGCAGGGGACGCAGCGCGAGGTACGGGACGTTCCCCGTGGTGCGCACGACCGTGCCCTCGGGAGCGCCGATCAGCTCGTCATGCGGGAACGCACCCTTGTGGGTGTGGAACTGGTTCCCGGCCTGGAGCGTGAACGTGTAGTGGCGACCCTTGGGATCGGTCAGCTGGACCTGGTCCCCGACCTGGAAGGGCCCGCGTCTGCGGGCGGCACCGGTCGGTTCGGACATGCCGACAATCCTAAGGGAAGCGGAGCCTCCCGCCCTACCACCATGATCGGCGGGCGTCGGTCAGCGGCCGGAGACGGCGGCGGTCAGCCGCTGCTCGATGTCGCTGAGCGAGGCGACGCCGTACACCCGGCCGTCCGCCTCGACCACCAGGTACTCCGCCGCCGGGGTGGCCTGGACGGCCCGCAGCAGGTCCTCGCCGCCGAGGTCGGCGCTCAGCCGCATCCCGGGTTCGAGGTCGCGGGCGAGCGGTCCGACGGCCACCCAGGGGCGGCGGTGCTCGGGCACCGACCGGACGGCGGCCTCGCGCACGAGGGCGATCGGCTCGCCCCGGCCGTCCACCACGATCACCGCGCCGGCCCGGGCCTCGCGGGCGCGGCGCAGCGCCTCGCCCAGCGGGGTGTCGGCGGTGACCTCGACGGCCCGCCGGGCCAGCTCGCGCAGCCGCAGGCCGGGCAGCACCTCCTTGAGCCGGGCGTTGCGCAGGCTGCCGGTGGCACCGTTCCAGATGATCGCGGCGAGCACCGCGGCCAGCAGGGCGTCCACCAGGGTGTCGGTGGTGGTGCGCTCGACCCCGCGGGCGGCGCTCAGCAGCGGCAGGCCGATCAGCACCGCGACGGCCAGCCCGCGGCCTACCCAGGCGGCGACCACCGTGCCGGTCATCGGCTTGCCGCTGATCGCCCAGACGACCGCGCGCAGCATCCGGCCGCCGTCCAGCGGCAGGCCGGGCAGCAGGTTGAAGGCGGCGACCACCAGGTTGGAGATCATCAGGCCGGTGAGCAGCACCCCGGGCACGGTGGAGAGCTCCACCGCCCGCACCCCGAGGTAGAACAGGCCGCCGAGCAGCAGCGAGAGCAGCGGGCCGACGAAGGCCAGCCAGAACTCCCGCCAGGGGCTCTCCGCCTCGTTCTCGATCTCGGAGACCCCGCCGAAGAACTGCAGCTGGATCCGCCGCACCCCGAGCTTGTAGCGCAGCGCGACCAGGGTGTGGGCGAGCTCGTGCACCAGGACGGAGGCGTAGAAGGCGACCGCGAAGAAGAACGCGACCAGGTAGCGGGCGCCGCCGAGGTCGGGCAGGACGTCGCCCAGCTGTCCGCCGAACACCCAGGTGATCAGTGCGGCGATGAGGAACCAGGACGGGGTGACGTAGACGGGCACGCCGAAGGGCCGGCCCATCAGGATGCCGCCGCGGCGCTCAGGCGGCGCCCCGGCCGGGCGCCCGTCGCCCGCCCGCGGTGGCCGGTCGGAGGGCTGCTGCCCCCTGCTGTCGCTCACCGTGATCCCTTCGGTCGTCTCCCCCGTCGTGCCCGGTACGCCCACGCTACGTGATCGCCGCCCCCCGGCGCCGCGCGGCCCTCCCCCCGGCTTCATACCCACTCCCGCGCGTCCGTGGCAGCACCGTGGCAGCGGGATGACAGGAAAGGGCAATAGGGTCGTAGCCATGCAGCACACCGACACCAGCAGTGCCGCCGTGCGTCCGGCGGCACCCCCGACCGGGCTCTCCCCGTCCCGAGCGGGGGACTTCCTCACCTGTCCCCTGCTGTACCGGCTGCGGGTGATCGACCGGCTGCCGGAGCCGCCGAGCCCGGCGGCGACCCGGGGCACGCTGGTGCACGCGGTGCTGGAGAGGCTGTTCGACAGCCCGGCGGCCGAGCGGACGCCGGAGCGGGCGCTGGGCCTGCTGCGCCCGCAGTGGGAGCGGCTGCTGGGCGAGCGCCCGGAGCTGGGCACGCTGTTCCCGGAGGACCCGGACGGCGCGGCGCTGACCCGCTGGCTGGCGGACGCCGAGAAGCTGGTCGGCCAGTGGTTCCGGCTGGAGGACCCGACCCGGCTGCACCCGGTGGAGCGGGAGCTCTACGTGGAGACGGCCCTGGGTTCGGGGCTGCTGCTGCGCGGCTACATCGACCGGGTGGACGTCGCCCCGACCGGTGAGGTCCGGCTGGTGGACTACAAGACCGGCCGGGCGCCCTCGCGGGACTTCGAGGGCAAGGCGATGTTCCAGATGAAGTTCTACGCCCTGGTGGTGTGGCGCTGGAAGGGCGTGATCCCCAAGCGCCTCCAGCTGGTCTACCTCGGCGGCGGCGGGGACGTGGTCAGCTACGACCCGGACGAGGCCGACCTGCTCGCGGTGGAGCGCAAGCTCCAGGCGCTGTGGGAACGGATCGGCCACGCGGTGGCCACCGGGGACTTCCCGGCCACCCGCAACCGCCTCTGCGACTGGTGCGACCACCAGGCCAGCTGCCCGGAGTTCGGCGGCACCCCGCCGCCGTACCCGCTGCCGCTGGCGCGTACGTCGGATGAGAGCGATCCCACGGGGGATCCGATGAGCAAGGAGTCCTAGGTGACGATCCGAGTGCTGCTGGTCGACGACCAGCCGCTGCTGCGCACCGGTTTCCGGATGATCCTGGAGGCCGAGTCCGATCTCGTGGTGGTCGGCGAGGCCGGCGACGGCCAGCAGGCGCTGGACCAGGTACGGGCGCTGCAGCCCGACGTGGTGCTGATGGACATCCGGATGCCCAGGATGGACGGCGTCGAGGCGACCCGCCGGATCGCCGGCCCGGGGCGGGACGGCCCGGCCAAGGTGCTGGTGCTGACCACCTTCGACCTGGACGAGTACGTGGTGGAGGCGCTGCGCGCGGGCGCCAGCGGCTTCCTGCTGAAGGACGTCCCGGCCGAGGAGCTGGTGCAGGCGATCCGGGTGGTCGCGGACGGCGCGGCGATGCTGGCGCCGAGCATCACCCGCCGGCTGCTGGACATGTACGCCACCAAGCTGCCCTCGGGCGACGAGGCGCCGCCGCAGGCGCTGAGCGCGCTGACCGAGCGCGAGCTGGAGGTGCTGAAGCTGGTGGCGCGCGGGCTGTCGAACGCGGAGATCGCGGCCGAGCTGTTCGTCAGCGAGACCACCGTGAAGACGCACGTGGGCCATGTGCTGACCAAGCTGCAGCTGCGCGACCGGGTCCAGGCGGCCGTGTACGCCTACGAGAGCGGGCTGGTGCGCCCGGGCGCCCTGTAGGGGCGGCGGCGGCCGCCCGCGGCTGCTGAAACGTCACGGCGGCCCGTCCGCTCCCCCGTCGGTACGGGGAAGCGGGCGGGCCGCCGTCCTGCGGGCGCTACTTGTTGGTCCGGCTGATCTCCCAGAAGCGGAAGTAGCCGGTGGTGTCGACGGTGGACTCGACGCCGGTGACGTACGAGCGGGCCGCGAAGAACGACTTGTTCTGGTACAGCGGGATCAGCGGCACGTTGTCGGCCTCGATCTGCTGGATCTGCGCGTAGGTGGCGGCCGCGGCGCTGCGGTCGGTCTGCTTGAGGCCCTCCGGCACCAGCCTTCCGCTGATCCGCGGGTCGTCCCAACCGTGGTGGTAGGCACCGCCGTTGACCAGCAGCGGGGCGAGGTAGTTGTCCGGGTCCGGGTAGTCGGCGAACCAGCCGATGACGTACGCCTGGTACCTGCCCTCGGTCCAGCCCTTGCGGTACGAGTCCCAGTCCGGCTCCTGGGCGAGCGTCACCTGGAAGAGGCCGCCGGTCTCCAGCTGCTTCTTCAGCGTCTCGGCCTCGTTGCTGCCGGCCCGCGAACGGGACCAGGTGAGGGTGAACTTGACCGGGGTCTGGACCTTGGCGTCGGCGAGGATCTTCTTCGCCTTGTTCACGTCCTGGTCGCCGTAGCGGTCGAAGAAGGCCGTGGTGTGGCCGGGCAGGCCGGCCGGGACCATGGAGTAGAGCGCCTGGACGGTGCGGGCGAAGACGTCGCGGGCCAGCGCCTTGCGGTCCATCATCTGGGCGACGGCCTGGCGGACGGCGACGTTGCTCATCAGCGGGTCCTTGGTGTTGAGGACCAGCGAACGGGTGTCGTTGCTGTCGCCCTCGGTCACCTGGAGGTCGGTCTTGCCGCCCTGCTGGTCGGAGCGGACCTGGGCGGCGGTGTTCGGCTCCAGGCTGTTGTCGGTGAGGTCGACCTCGCTCTTGTCCAGCGCGGCCTTCAGGTCCTCGGACTTGTCGAAGTACCGCACGGTGAACTTGTTGTTCCGCAGCTTGGCCTCGCCGCCGTACTTGTCGTTGGCCGACATCACGACCTTGCCCAGCTGCTTGCCGCCGTTCAGGTTCTCGACCGAGTCGATGCGGTACGGGCCGGAGCCGATCAGCTTGTCGTTGGGAACGAGCTTGTCGGCGGGGTAGACCTGGTGGTCCACGATGGCGCCGGCCGGGCTCGCCAGCTTGGCCGGCAGGGTGGCGTCGGGAGCGGAGAGGTGGAAGAGCACCTCGTTGTCGCCCTTGGCCTCGACGGACTTGATCGAGTCGAGCAGTTCGACCGGGCCGTTCGCGTCGTTGATCTTCTTGGTGCGCTCGATCGAGAAGACCACGTCCTGGGCCGTCATCGGGTGCCCGTTGGAGAACTTCAGGCCCGGCTTCAGGGTGCAGTGGTACTCGGTGGCGTCGCTGCCGGTGAACTCGCAGGCCTGCGCGGCGTCCGGGGAGGGCGAGCTGGCCGCGGCCTGGAAAGTGAGCAGCGACTGGAAGGTGTTGCGCAGCAGCAGCCACGAGCCGGAGTCGTAGGCGGCGGCCGGGTCCAGGACACCGGTCAGCTGACTGGTGCCCATGGTGATCGACTTGCCGCCGTCCCCCTTGACCACGTCGGTCACCGATCCGCAACCCGTTACCGACACGGCGACCAGACCGGCGCAACCGAGTACTGCCAGGCGTTCAGCTGAAGTCTTCACGAGGCGCGTCCTTTTGGGTGGCACGAACTGGAGTAGCGTGCCATATCGAACACGCACGACCGATACCCGAGCAGATGACGTTTGGGACACGGCGGTTCAGGGCATCACGGCGCGCCCGACGAGTTGTCAGCCAATGACCGTTTTCTCCCCCGGCGACTTCGCTCCGGGGGCCCGCCGGGCCGTTTACCGGCCAGTAGGCCGGGGTCGCAATGAGACGACAATCACACCCGCGAAGCGACCAGGGAACGCAACAGGTCGAGGTCGACCTGCTCCAGCGACGACAGCACCAGCCGCCCCGGTGCCGGCTCGATCGCCGCCACCGAGGGCACCGCGATCACCGGGCAGCCGGCCTCCTCGCCCGCCCGCACCCCCGTCGGGGTGTCCTCGATCACCACGCAACGGGACGGCTCCGCGCCCAGCCGCCGGGCCGCCTCCAGGTACGGGTCCGGGAACGGCTTGGTGCGCGGCACCTCGTCCCCGCCGATGGTGAAGGCGAAGTGGTGGGCCCCCAGCGAGCGCAGCACGATGTCGATCACGTGCCGGTGCGAGGCGGACACCATGGCGGCCGGAATGCCGTGCGCGGCAAGGGTGTTGAGCAGCCGCTCGGCACCCGGCATGAGCGGCACCCCGCCGGCCAGCAGGTCGACGAAGCGCTGGTTCACCAGCACGCCGAGGTCGTCCGGCGCGATGTCCGCCCCGGTCCGGGCGACCAGGTACTCCATCACCCTGGCCATCGGGCCGCCGACCACGTGGGCGCGGTCCGCCTCGTCCAGCTCGTGGCCCAGCTCGGCGAAGAGCGAGGCCTCGGCCTGCCACCAGAAGTCCTCGGTGTCCACCAGCGTCCCGTCCATGTCCAGCAGCACCGCCTGGAGCCCGCGGTCGTCCCCGTGGTCGAGGATGCGCGTGGCGGTGGGACTGGTCGTCATGGCAGGGGTCCTTCCGGCAGGCCCGGGGCGGCCCCGGGGAAGGCACGGGCCGGCCCGCAGGTGAGCGGACCGGCCCGTTCAGGATCATCAAGGATACGCCCGCTTCGTCCGGAAAGAGCGAACGCGGTGGAAACCGGGCGTTACCGGGCGTTGAAGTACTTCGCCTCCGGGTGGTGGATCACGATCGCGTCGGTGGACTGCTCCGGGTGGAGCTGGAACTCCTCCGAGAGCACCACGCCGATCCGCTCCGGCCTCAGCAGGTCGGCGATCTTGGCCCGGTCCTCCAGCTCGGGGCAGGCCCCGTAGCCGAGCGAGAAGCGGGCGCCGCGGTACTTGAGCGCGAACATGTCCTTGACGTCCTGCGGGTCCTCGCCGGAGAAGCCCAGCTCGTAGCGGACCCGCGCGTGCCAGAACTCGGCCAGCGCCTCGGCCAGCTGCACCGAGAGGCCGTGCAGCTCCAGGTAGTCCCGGTAGGAGTTGCCGGCGAACAGCTCGTTGGCCGCCTCCGAGATCCGGTTGCCCATGGTGACCACCTGGAGGCCCACCACGTCCCGCACCCCGGACTCCTCCGGGCGGAAGAAGTCGGCCAGGCAGAGCCGGCGCCCGCGCCGCTGGCGCGGGAAGGTGAAGCGGGTGCGCTCGGTGCCGTCCTCGTGGAAGACGATCAGGTCGTCGCCCTTGGAGTTGGCCGGGTAGTAGCCGTAGACCACGGCGGCCTCCAGCCAGCCCTCGGTCTGCAGCCGGTCCAGCCAGGCCCGCAGCCGCGGCCGGCCCTCGGTCTCCACCAGCTCCTCGTACGAGGGGCCGTCGCCGGCGCGGGCGGCCTTCAGGCCCCACTGCCCCTTGAACAGCGCGTCCTCGTCCAGCCAGGAGGCGTAGTCCGCGAACGGGATGCCCTTGACGATCCGGTCGCCCCAGAACGGCGGGACGGGCACGGTGTTGTCGACCGTGACGTCGGAGCGGATCTGGCCGAGGTTGACCTCGGGCTCCGGCTCCTCCACCTCGACCCGGGCGTGCCGGCGCTGCTTGAGCTCCGGCAGGGTGGCGCCGGGCACGCCGCGCTTGACCGCGATCAGCGCGTCCATCAGCCGCAGGCCCTCGAAGGCGTCCCGGGCGTAGCGGACCTCGCCCTCGTAGATCTCGTGCAGGTCCTGCTCGACGTAGGCGCGGGTCAGGGCGGCGCCGCCGAGGATCACCGGGAAGTCGGCCGCCAGCTTGCGCTGGTTCAGCTCCTCCAGGTTCTCCTTCATGATCACGGTGGACTTGACCAGCAGGCCGGACATCCCGATGACGTCCGCCCGGTGCTCCTGCGCGGCGTCCAGGATCGCCGAGACCGGCTGCTTGATGCCCAGGTTGACCACGTTGTAGCCGTTGTTGGACAGGATGATGTCGACCAGGTTCTTGCCGATGTCGTGGACGTCGCCCTTGACGGTTGCCAGCACGATGGTGCCCTTGCCCTCGTCGTCGGACTTCTCCATGTGCGGCTCCAGATGGGCCACCGCGGTCTTCATCACCTCGGCCGACTGGAGCACGAACGGCAGCTGCATCTGGCCGGAGCCGAACAGCTCGCCGACCACCTTCATGCCCGCCAGCAGGGTGCTGTTGACGATCTCCAGCGCCGGGCGCTCCGTCAGCGCCTCGTCGAGGTCCGCCTCCAGGCCGTTCCGCTCGCCGTCGATGATCCGCCGCTGGAGCCGCTCCTCCAGCGGCAGCGCGGCCAGCTCCTCCGCCTTGGAGGCCCTGACCGAGGACGAGGAGACGCCCTCGAACAGCTGCAGCAGCTTCTGGAGCGGGTCGTAGCCCTCGCTGCGGCGGTCGTACACCAGGTCGAGCGCGACCTCGCGCTGGTCCTCGGGGATCCGCGCCATCGGCAGGATCTTGGAGGCGTGCACGATCGCCGAGTCCAGGCCCGCCTCGACGCACTCGTTCAGGAAGACCGAGTTGATCACCATGCGGGCGGCCGGGCTGAGGCCGAAGGAGATGTTGGACAGGCCGAGGGTGGTCTGCACGTCCGGGTGGCGGCGCTTGAGCTCGCGGATCGCCTCGATGGTCTCGATGCCGTCCCGGCGCGACTCCTCCTGCCCGGTGCCCAGGGTGAACGCCAGGCAGTCGACCAGGATCGAGCCCTCGTCGACGCCGTACTCGCCGGTCAGCTGGGCGATCAGCCGCTCGGCGATCTCGACCTTCTTGGCGGCGGTACGGGCCTGGCCGTCCTCGTCGATGGTCAGCGCGATCAGGCCGGCGCCGTGCTCGCGGGCCAGTGAGGCGATCCGGCCGAAGCGGGTGTCCGGGCCGTCGCCGTCCTCGTAGTTCACCGAGTTCAGCACGGCGCGCCCGCCGAGCGCCTCCAGGCCGGCCCGCAGCACCTCCGGCTCGGTGGAGTCCAGCACGATCGGCAGGGTGGAGGCGGTGGCCAGCCGGCCAGCGATCTCCTTCATGTCGGCGACGCCGTCGCGGCCGACGTAGTCCACGCAGAGGTCCAGCAGGTGGGAGCCGTCCCGGATCTGGTCCCGGGCGATCTCCACGCAGGCCTGCCAGTCGCCGGCCAGCATCGACTCGCGGAACTTCTTCGAGCCGTTGGCGTTGGTGCGCTCGCCGATCGCCAGGTACGAGGTGTCCTGCCGGAACGGCACCGCCTGGTAGAGCGAGGCCGCCGAGGGCTCGGGCCGGGGGTCGCGCGGGGCGATCGGACGGCCCTGGACCCGCTCGACCACCTGGCGCAGGTGCTCGGGGGTGGTGCCGCAGCAGCCGCCGACCAGCGAGAGGCCGTACTCGCGGGTGAACACGTCGTGGGCGTCGGCCAGTTCGGCCGGGGAGAGCGGGTAGTGGGCGCCGTCCTTGCCGAGCACCGGCAGGCCCGCGTTCGGCATGCAGGACAGGCCGATCCGGGCGTTCTTGGCCAGGTAGCGCAGGTGCTCGCTCATCTCGGCCGGGCCGGTCGCGCAGTTGAGGCCGATGTAGTCGACGCCCAGCGGCTCCAGCGCGGTGAGCGCGGCGCCGATCTCCGAGCCGAGCAGCATGGTGCCGGTGGTCTCCACCGTCACCTGCACCAGCACGGGAAGGTCCAGCCCGGCCTCGGCCAGGGCCCGCTTGGAGCCCAGGATCGCCGCCTTGGTCTGCAGCAGGTCCTGGCTGGTCTCGACCAGCAGCGCGTCGGCGCCGCCGGCGATCAGGCCGGCCGCGTTCCGCTGGAAGCCGTCGCGCAGCGTCTCGTACGGGGCGTGGCCGAGGGTCGGCAGCTTGGTGCCGGGGCCGATCGAGCCGAGCACCCAGCGGGTGCGGCCGTCGGCGGCGGTGTGGGCGTCGGCCGCCTCGCGGGCGATCCGGGCGCCGGACTCGGACAGCTCGAAGATCCGCTCCGGGATCTCGTACTCGCCGAGCGCGCTGAAGTTGGCGCCGAAGGTGTTGGTCTCCACGCAGTCCACGCCCACCCCGAAGTAGGCCTCGTGGACGGACCGGACGATGTCCGGGCGGGTGACGTTGAGGACCTCGTTGCAGCCTTCGAGGTTCTGGAAGTCCTCCAGCGTCGGATCCTGCGCCTGGAGCATGGTGCCCATGGCACCGTCGGCGACCACCACCCGGGTGGCGAGCGCTTCACGCAACGCGTTCGCGCGACTCTGCTGAGTGATGGACGGGGTGGCTGCTGTGGCCATGGGGCTTCTCCCTGGTGCGACGGCTGTCGGCTTTGCGGACCCGCTTGCTCGGGCCCGCACGTGGCCAGGGTATCCGGCCGACGGGTCGGCCCGCCGTTCGTTTCGTATCCTGAGCGCTCGACCGCAAGGGGGGAGCAAGCGCGTGGCCCGATACCGGACCTCCGCGCAGCGTGCCGGTCGGGCCCTGGGGGCCCCGTTCCGCGCGCTGCGCAACCGCTGGCGGGCATGGTCCCGGTGGCGCCGGGCACTGCTGGTCCTGGCGCTGGTGGCGGCCCTGCCGCCGGCCGCGCTGGGCTCGGCGTTCGTGATGTTCCGACTGCACTACACCGGCGAACCCGCCGCCGACGCCCGCACCCGGGGCCGGGACGCGCTCTGGCTCGGCCACGCCTGGGTGGACGGCCGCAAGACCGAGGCCGACGTGGCCGCACTGGTCCGGCAGCTGGCCGGCACCGGCATCCGGGACCTCTACGTGCACACCGGACCGCTGGAGCACGACGGCTCGCTGCCGCCCGCCGTCCACCCCCGGGGCCGCTGGTTCACCGACACCGTGCACCGGGCGCTGCCAGGCGTGCGGCTGCAGGCCTGGCTGGGCGACGAGGTCAAGCCGGAGAAGGACGCCCTGGACCTGGAGGACGGCCCCACCCGGGACCGGGTCACCGCCTCCGCCGGCCAGGTGCTGGACCTCGGCTTCGACGGCGTGCACTTCGACATGGAGCCGATCCGCCCCGGTTCGCCGGGCTGGCTGGCCCTGCTCGACCGGGTCCGGCCGGTCACCGCGGCGCGCGGCGCCAAGCTGTCGGTGGCGGCCCCGCAGATCGACCCGGTCCCGGGCCTGCACACGGCCGGCATCCTGCTCACCGACCACGGCAAGTGGTGGGACGGGGCGTACTTCACCGAGACCGCCCGCCGGGTCGACCAGATCGCGGTGATGACCTACGACACCTCGATGCCCACCGAGCCGCTGTACGGCGGCTACGTCGCCCGGCAGACCGAGCTCGCCCTGCGGGCCACCCCGGCCGACGTGGACCTGCTGATGGGCCTGCCCTTCTACTGGGACGACAAGTGGGGCCACTGGGGCGACGCCGAGACCGTCCGGGCCGCCGTCCGGGGCGTGCGGCTGGGCCTGGGCCGGGAGGACCGGCGGCGGGCCAACTTCGGCGTCGCGCTGTACGTGGACTTCGCCTCGCTGCCCGAGCACTGGGCGGCGTACCGCAGCGGCTGGGTGGACGTCGGGTAGCGCGCCCGGACGGCCGTCCGGCGGGCCCGCGCGTCCCGGCCGCACCCGGACGGCCGTCACGTTCCGTCGCGAATCGAACACCCTTCACCCCCACCGGACACCTGACGGCCCGTCAGCCCCGGGGTCGCCGATATCCGGTGGATCGCGGCGGCCCGCTCCCCCAGACTGTCCCGGTGCCCGGCCGCGGTGCGCATCAAAGCCCGTAGGCTGGGCAGGTAGGGACCGTGGGGCGAGACGCTCCACGGGAGACGAGAGGTTCGACAGTCGGCAGCCGGCCCGTCGGCGCCCCGGCAGGCCAGCCGGGGCGGCGCAGGTCCGACCGCCGACCGGAGGGAGACGCTGGGTGATCGAGCTGGAAGATGTTCCCGAATTGATCGACCCGGTCATGGTCTGCGCCTTCGAAGGCTGGAACGACGCGGGCGACGCCGCCTCCGCGGCTCTGGCGCATCTGGACGAGACCTGGGGCGGCAAGGTGTTCGCCGCCCTGGACGCGGAGGACTACTACGACTTCCAGGTCAACCGGCCCACGGTCTGGCTGGACGGCGGCATCCGCCGGATCACCTGGCCGACCACCCGGCTCTCGGTGATCCGGGTGACGGAACCGACCACCCGGGACGTCGTGCTGATCCGCGGCATCGAGCCGAGCATGCGCTGGCGCTCGTTCTGCAACGAGCTGCTGGGCTTCGCGCACGAGCTGGGCGTCGAGCTGGTGGTGATCCTGGGCGCGCTGCTCGGCGACACCCCGCACAGCCGCCCGGTGCCGGTCAGCGGGGTCACCTCCGACCCGGAGCTGGCCCGCCGGCTGGACCTGGAGGAGAGCCGCTACGAGGGCCCCACGGGCATCGTCGGGGTGCTCCAGGAGGCCTGCACCCACGCCGGGGTGCCGGCCGTGACGCTCTGGGCGGCGGTGCCGCACTACGTCTCGCAGCCGCCGAACCCCAAGGCCACGCTGGCCCTGATCAACAAGCTGGAGGACCTGCTGGACCTGCGCATCCCGCCGGGCGAGCTCGCCGAGGACGCCCGGGCCTGGCAGCTCGGCGTGGACCAGCTGGCCGCCGAGGACAGCGAGGTGGCCGAGTACGTCCAGCAGTTGGAGGAGGCCCAGGACACCGCGGAGCTGCCGGAGGCCTCCGGCGACGCCATCGCCCGCGAGTTCGAGCGCTACCTGCGCCGCCGGGAGAACGTCGGGCCGACCGGCGAGAAGCCGGTGTCCGGGCACGCCACGGCGGAGCGGCCGGCCGATCCGGAGGCGCCGGGCGGCGCCCGGGAGAGCCAGGACGGCGCCGAGGAGGAGTAGCGGCACCGCACGCCGAAGGGGCGTCGGGACACCTGGTCCTGACGCCCCTTCGGCGTGTGCTGCGGGGTGCGGGTTACAGCGCGACGCCGAGCAGGGCGTCCACGGTGCGGGTCGCCAGGCCGGGCGCGCCGATGTCGGTACCGCCCTCGGCCTCCTGCCGGGCCGCCCAGCGGTCGACCGCGGCCAGCGCCGCGGGCGTGTCCAGGTCGTTCGCGAGCGCCTCGCGCACCTCGGCGAGCAGCTGCCCGGCCGCCGGGCCGTCCGGGCGGGAGACCGCGGCGCGCCACCGGGCGAGGCGCTCGACGGCCTCGTCCAGGGTTCCCTTGGTCCACTCCCAGTCCGCGCGGTAGTGGTGCGAGAGCAGCGCCAGGCGGATCGCGGCCGGGTCGACGCCCTCGCGGCGCAGCGCCGAGACGAAGACCAGGTTGCCGCGGGACTTGGACATCTTGTGGCCGTCCAGGGCGACCATGCCGGCGTGCACGTACGCCTTGGCGTACGGGTGGGCGCCGGTGGCGACCTGGGCGTGCGCGGCGCCCATCTCGTGGTGCGGGAAGGAGAGGTCGCTGCCGCCGCCCTGGATGTCGAAGGACATGCCGAGGTACTGGAGGGCGATGGCGACGCACTCGATGTGCCAGCCGGGGCGGCCGTGGCCGAGCTCGGTGTCCCAGGCGGGCTCGCCCGGGCGGGCGGCCAGCCAGAGCAGGGCGTCCAGCGGGTTGCGCTTGCCGGGGCGGTCCGGGTCGCCGCCGCGCTCGGCGAAGACCGGGCGCATGGCCTCGCGGGTGAGGCCGGAGACCTCGCCGAAGCGCGGGTCGGCGTCGACCGAGAAGTAGATGTCGCCGTCCACCCGGTAGGCGGCGCCGGAGGCCAGCAGCTTCTGGACGATCGGGACGATCCACGGGATCGACTCGACGGCGCCGATGTAGTGGGCCGGCGGGAGCATGCGCAGCGCGGTCATGTCCTCGCGGAACAGGGCCGTCTCGCGCTCGGCCAGGTCGGTCCAGTCCTGGCCGGTCTCGACCGCGCGGGCGAGCAGCGGGTCGTCGACGTCGGTGACGTTCTGGATGTACAGGACGTCGTGGCCGGCGTCCTTCCAGACGCGCTGCACCAGGTCGAACGCGTTGTAGGTGGCGGCGTGGCCCATGTGGGTCGCGTCGTAGGGGGTGATGCCGCAGACGTAGATCCGGGCGGTGCCGTCCTGCGGCACCACCTCGCGGACGGTGCCCGCAGCGGTGTCGTGGATACGGAGGGGGAGCCCCTGACCAGGCAGGTCGGGAACCTCGGAGGCGGGCCAGGCATGCATGGAAACAACTTTAACCTTGCGAACATTTGAAAGCCTAACCAGTACGAAAGATCGACTGGATTCGCTTCTTGCCATTGCCCGGCGGTTTTCCGACTGGTATTGCGCGGAACCGGTGCGGCGCGGAGCCGGCCGGGAGGCGGCGCGGCGCGGAACCCGGCCCCCGGTTCCGGACGTGGTTGAGCGCCCGGTCGGCCCTGCCGCCGACCGGGCGCCCGGCGCCCCGGGGGACGCGGTCGGAGCCGCTACGACCGCTGCCAGAGGGCCGGCACGTTCGGCGGCTCCCAGCCGGCCATGGCGGTGTGCGCCTGGAGGCAGGTGTAGGAGACGCCGGAGTAGGTGACGCGGTCGCCCGCCTTGTACGCGGTGCCCGCGGCCCAGGTGCCGCTCGGCGGCGTACTGGGCCCCCCGGTCGGGGTGACGGTGGGCGACGGGCTCGGCGTGCCGGGGGTCTGCGGAACGTCCAGCACGAAGTCGAAACTGGCCTCGCGGGTCTGGCCGTTCTGGCGGACGTTCATCAGCAGCCGGGGATCGTAGATGCTGTCCGTGCTGTTGCGCGGCTCGCCCGGGAAGTACAGCTGGGTGGTGATGATCGAGCGGCCGGGGGCCTGCAGCTTGACGTGCAGGTGCCGGGTGCGGCCCGGGTAGAGGCCGGGCACGATGGTGTCCAGCTTGTAGGCCCCGTTGGCGTCGGTGAACTGGTGGCCGCGGAAGGTGTAGGTGACGTTGTCGTAGTTGCCGCCGTTGTCGGCCTGCCAGAAGTCCAGCAGCACACCGGAGATGGGCCGGCAGGCGCGGCCGAAGACGTAGCCGCTGACCACCAGGCGGGTGCCGGGGCCGTCGTTGACCATCGAGCTGCGCAGCGGGGAGTTGGGCTTGAAGTACGGACCCTCGATCTGCTCGACGGTGGGGGCGTCCCCGTCGTGGCACTCGGGGGTGAAACCGATCGGTTCGCCGCTGTCGATCCGGTCCCGGGCCAGTGCGACTCCACCGCCGACCAGCAGCGGAGCAGCCCCTAGCGCGGCGGCGGCCTTCAGTACGGTCTTGCGGCTGATCATGCCGTCGGGCGTGGGCATGCGCCGTCTCCTTCTCGTGAGGCGGGGGGGTGGGGGCGGCCCTTGCCATGGTGGGGGCATGACAAGGGCCGAACCGGTCGCCCGTCCGTGCGCGCCGGGCCGGCCACCGGTGGCCAGCAGCAAAGTTACGGGCCGTCCGGCGTGACCGCGATGGACATGATCCGGGGATCGTGGTGATTTCCGTCGACCCTGGCCCGGAACTCCCCCGGGGTCATCCCGGTCTCCCTTCGGAAGAACCGGCAGAAGTACGCCGGGTCGACGAAGCCCGCCTCCTTCGAGACCTGACGGATCGTCAAATCCGTGCAGGCGAGCAGCCGTTTGGCCTCCAGGGTCTGCTGCCGGCGGATCAGGCCGCCCGGGGTCCGGCCGGTGGCCTGCTTCACCAGGGTCTGCAAGTGCCCCGGCGAGACACCGAGTTCCTGCGCGGTGGAGGCCACCGAGTGCCGCACCCCGCCCGGCCGGGCGATCAACCGGGTGAAGGCGGCGGCCACTTCGGCCGGACGGCTGGGCACCACCGGACGGTCGGCCGGGGCACAGGCGCGCAGCGCCCGGACGATCAGGATGTGCAGGCTGGCCCGCAGCACACCCTGGTAGCCCGGCGCCCTGGTCCGGTACTCGTGCTCCATGTCGGCGAGCAGCGCGGCGATCGCCCCGGCCTGTTCACCGAGCGCGAGGGCCGGGCGGGCGGCCAGGGCCCGCAGGGCGGCGAGGTCCTGGGGGTGGCCGAGCAGGAAGTCCTCGTTGAACAGGACGACCTGGCCGGTCAGCTCCTCGGCGTCCGCCCAGTAGTGCACCTGGCCGGGGGTGATCACGCACAACTGCGGTGGCGCCAGCGGCCGGTGGACGAGGTCCAGGACGTGGGCGCCGTGGCCGCCGGTGACGTGGACGATCTCGTAGAACGAGTGCCGGTGGGGGAAGCCGGCCCGCGAGAGCGGGCCGATCGCGTCGAAACTGCCGATGGCGAAGGGGAGCAGCTGGGGCAGCGGGACCTGCAACCGGTGCAACGGCAGGTCCGGCGCGGTCCGGGGGGTGGGGGTGGTCCGTCGCACATCCATCGGAGCAGTGTGCGACCCGTTCCGGGCACAGGTCCAGACCATCTGCCGCCGTTTTCACGGACCGGTCCGGGCCACCGGCGCTCGCGCGGCCGGCGGCAAGGACCGGTCGGCGCCCCCGGCTGCACCCGGGCCGCACCCCCGGCTACACCGGCGGCCAGGGAATCGCCGGCCAGTCCTCGGGCGGCAGCGGGTGCCGGCCGGAGCCCCGGAGCCCGGCCACCCGGGCCCGGGTCGCGTCCAGCTCGGCCGCCGTCAGGTGCGGGGCGAGCCGCTCGGCGAGCTCGCCGTCCAACTGCTCGGCCAGCCGGGCCAGCACCTCCAGCGCCTCGGTGGGCAGCGGGTCCCCGGCCCAGCCCCAGAGCAGGGTGCGCAGCTTGTCCTCGGTGTTGAAGGTGACACCGTGGTCGATGCCGTACACCCGGCCGTCGGCGGCCGGAATCAGGTGCCCGCCCTTGCGGTCGGCGTTGTTGAGCACCGCGTCCAGGACGGCGAGCCGGCGCAGCCGCCGGTCGTCGTGGTGCACCAGCAGGGCCGTCCGCCCGCCCTCGACCTCGGCCCGGACGATCGGCAGCCAGCCCTGCTCCGGGCCGCGCGGGTCCTGGAGCGCGAGCAGCGGCTCGGCCCCCGGGTCCGGCTCGACCCACAGCTGCACCATGCCGGGCCCGTGCGGGCCCTCGCGCAGCACGGTGGGCGGGATCAGCGCCCAGCCGGTCGCGGCGGACAGCTCGTACGCGGCGACCTCGCGGCCGGCCAGCGTGCCGTCCGGGAAGTCCCACAGCGGGCGCTCGCCGGCCACCGGCTTGTAGACGGCCTGCGCGCTCAGCGAGCCGTGCGCGACCGTGCAGTACAGCGCGGCGTTGGAGGCTTCGGTGAGGCGGCCGTGCACGGTCAGCCCGCCCTGGCGCAGCAGCGCGAGGGCGGTGGGCACGTCGGCGGCCAGCGCCGCGGCGGCGGCCGGGTCGGCCTGCGGCGGGGTGTCGGTGTTCAGCGCCGGTAGCCGTTCGCGCGCGGGCACAGGTGGCCCTCCGGGTCGAGCGGCAGGTTGCAGAACGGGCAGGGCTTGCGGCCCGCCGCGACCAGGTCCAGCGCGCGCTTGGCGAAGACCCGGGCCATCGCGCCGGACAGCCGCACCCGGAGCATGTCCGGGCCGGTCTCGTCGTCGGTGAAGACCGCCTCGGCGGCGTCCTCCTCCTCGTCCTCGACCAGCGCCTGGGCCTCGACCACCAGGCAGCTGTCCACGCTGTCCCAGGCCAGCGCCATGGTGCCGACCCGGAACTCCTGCTCCAGCGGGAGGTCCAGCGGGGCGGTGTCGAGCAGGTCCTTCGGGGCGGCGGCCGGGATGGCGGCGTCTCCGCCACTGCGCCGCAGCGCCTCGTCCAGGACCTCCTCGATGCGCTCGGCGAGCGCAGCGACCTGGGTCTTCTCCAGCAGCACGCTGGTGATCCGGCCCCGGGCACTGGCCTGAAGGTAGAACGCCCGGGCGCCGGGCTGGCCGACGGTGCCGGCCACGAACCGTTCGGGCTGGTCGTAGAAGTAGACCTGACGGGGCACGCTCTCGCTCCGGATCGTGTCGGTCGGCGCGGTACCGCCGGGGGCGGATCGCGGCCGGATGGACTCGTAAGTCACCCTACGACCTTCGGGCTCCGGCCGGGGAGCCGAGCCGACGGCCGCGGGCGGGGTGGCACCCGGGGAACCGGCGGTGTCGCCCCGGACGGCGCCTCCCCGGACGGCCCGTCGGCGGCGTGCCTCAGACGGCGCCGCCGACCACCGCGTCACCGGTCGGGGTGGCCGCGGCCGGGTGGGGCCTGGGCGCGAGCGAGGCGAGGTCGCCGGTGTCGCCCATCCTCAGGACGAAGGGCCGCTGCGGGGTGTAGCGGATCGCGGTGACCGAACAGGGCTCGACGCTGATCCGCTGGAAGTGGTCCAGGTGCAGCCCGAGCGCGTCGGCCACCACGGCCTTGATCACGTCCCCGTGCGAGCAGGCGATCCAGACCGCGTCCTCGCCGTGCTCGGCGGCGATCCTCCGGTTCCACTCGCGCACCGCGTCCACCGTGCGGTGGCTCAGCTCGCGCAGCGACTCCCCGCCGGGGAAGGCGGCCCCGGCGGCGTGGTCCTGCACGGTGCGCCAGAGCGGCTCCTTGGCCAGCTCCGCCAGCGGGCGGCCGGTCCAGTCGCCGTAGTGGCACTCCCCCAGCCGCTCGTCCTCGGTCGGCGGGCCCAGCTCGGGCCGGACCGCCAGCAGCGGCTCCAGCGTCTGCCGGCAGCGCTCCAGCGGGCTGCTGACCGCCCGCACCAGCGGGATGCCCGCCAGCCGGCCGGCCAGCGCGGCGGCCTGCGCGCGCCCGGTGTCGTCGAGGTCCACGCCGGGGGTCCAACCGGCCAGGATTCCGGCGGTGTTCGCGGTGGAGCGGCCGTGACGGACGAGCAGCAGGGTGGGCATGGGGTCAGCCTACGGCCTTCGGGCCCGGCCGTGGGCCCCGGTTCTTCCGCCCGGTCGCACCCCGGCCGCGGGAGGCCGGGGGACGGGGCAGCACCCGGGTCCGTGCCGAACGGCCCCGCTCGGGTGACAATGGCCCGCATGATCGTCCACTGCGCCGCCTACCACGACGGCCACCGGATCGAGTCCCCCGCGGACCTGGCCGGTGCGCTCGCCGCCGCCCGCGCGGCCGGTCCGGACGGCTTCGTCTGGATAGGCCTGTTCGAGCCCACCGTCGAGGAACTCGACCACGTCGGCAAGGAGTTCGCGCTGCACCCGCTGGCCGTCGAGGACGCCGTCAGCGCCCACCAGCGCCCCAAGGTGGAGGCCTACCAGGGCTCGCTGTTCGTCACCCTGAAGACCCTCGGCTACCACCCCGGCGGTCACGTCGTGACGGTCGGCGAGGTGATGGTCTTCCTCGGCCCGGACTTCGTGATGACCGTCCGGCACGGCGAGGACAGCCCGCTCAGCGGCCTGCGGGCCGCCCTGGAGCAGGATCCCGAGCAACTGCGCTACGGGCCCAGCTCGGTGCTGCACTCGGTCTGCGACACCGTCGTGGACGGCTACATGGAGGTGGCCACCGCGCTCCAGACCGACCTGGACGAGCTGGAGGCGGACATCTTCTCCCCCGGCCGGGTCGGCCGCGACACCGCCGGCCGGATCTACGGCTACAAGCGCCAGGTGATGTCCGTGCGCAGGGCCACCGGACCGCTGCTGGAACCGATGCTGGCCCTGGAGCGCGGCGCCCGCTTCGTCCGCCCCGAGACCGCGCCCTACCTGCGGGACGTCGCCGACCACGTGGCCCGGGTGAACGACCAGGTGGACGGAATGGACCGGCTGCTGTCCGACATCCTGAACGCCAACCTGGCGCAGGTCAGCGTCCAGCAGAACAACGACATGCGGAAGATCTCGGCCTGGGCGGCGCTGGCCGCCGTACCGACGATGATCGCGGGCATCTACGGGATGAACTTCGACCACATGCCCGAACTGCACCAGGTCTGGGGGTACCCGGCGGTGCTGGTGCTGATGGTGGTGGTCTGCCTGGTGCTGCACCGGGTGTTCAAGCGGCACGACTGGCTGTAGTGCCGCTTCCCCACCGGCCGTCCGGTTCGTCGGGCCCGTCCCGTCCGTCCCGTCCGTGCTGTCCGTCCCGTCCGTGCTGTCCCGTCAGGCCAGTCCGGCGCGCTCCAGCGCCTCGACGCCGGTGCGCAGCGCCAGGATCCGCTCGTCCAGGGTGAATCCGGACGGGGCCAGGGTGAGCGTGGTGACGCCCGCCTCGGCGTAGGCCTGCATCCGGTCGGCGATCCGGGCGGTGTCGCCGATCAGCGAGGTGGCGTCGATCAGGTCGTGCGGGACGGCGGCCGCGGCACCCGCGTAGTCCCTGGCGAGGTACTTCTCCTGGACCTCGTCGGCGGCCTGCTCGTAGCCCATCCGCCGGGCGAGCTGGTTGTAGAAGTTCTTCTCCTTGCTGCCCATGCCGCCGATGTAGAGCGCGGCGTACGAGCGCAGGCCGTCCACGCCGGCCTTGATGTCCTCGCCGACCGCGAGGTTCACGGTCGGGCAGAGGTCGAAGCCCTCCAGCGTCCTCCCGGACTTGGCGCGGCCGGCCGTCAGCGGGTCGACGGAGAGCGCGGCGTGCTCGGGCGAGAAGAAGATGCCGAGCCAGCCGTCGGCGATCTCACCGGTCAGCTCCAGGTTCTTCGGGCCGATCGCGGCGATGTACAGCGGGATGTGCTCGCGCACCGGGTGCACGGTGAGCTTGATCGGCTTGCCGGGGCCGCCGGGCAGCGGCAGCGTCCAGTGCGCGCCCTCGTGCACCAGGCGCTCGCGGGACATCGCCTTGCGGATGATCTCCACGTACTCGCGGGTGCGGGCGAGCGGCTTGTCGAACTTCACGCCGTACCAGCCCTCGGACACCTGCGGGCCGGAGACGCCGAGGCCGAGCCGGAACCGGCCGCCCGACAGGGTGTCCAGGGTCGCGGCGGTCATCGCGGTCATGGCCGGGGTGCGGGCCGGGATCTGGAAGATGGCCGAGCCGACGTCGATCCGCTCGGTCTTCGCGGCGACGAAGCTGAGCACCGTCGCGGCGTCCGAGCCGTACGCCTCCGCCGCCCAGCAGACCGAGTAGCCGAGCCGGTCCGCCTCCTGGGCGACGGCGATGTTGTCGGCGTCCATGCCGAGCCCCCAGTAGCCGAGGTTGATCCCGAGTCGCATCTGCCGCACCTTCCAGTGGGTTGGGGTTGCCAGCGAGGGTAGCCGTGCCCGCGCCGAACATGCTACTGACGGGTAGGAGTGGGTTGGGTCACACCGGTGCTGTTGATCGTTCTGCGGGTCGGCACCTCTGCCCGCGCACCGGCCGCTACGCTCAGCCGACGTGGGGAGCGCTCTCCCCACCTGCGCGTTCACAGGGCTGCCGGGCCTCCCGGGGCCACCGGCCAGTGAAGGGCCCGTCCGATGGAAAAGCGTCACCTCGGCCGCACCGGCCTGCAGGTCTCCCGGCTCGGCCTCGGCACCATGACCTGGGGCCGCGACACCGACGAGCACGAGGCGGCGGAGCAGCTCAAGGAGTTCGTCGACGCCGGCGGCAACCTGATCGACACCGCCGACGTGTACGCGGACGGCGGCGCCGAGTACCTGATCTCCCGGCTCACCGACAGCCTGATCCCCCGGTCCGAGCTCGTCATCGCCACCAAGGCCGGCAGCGTCCCGGAGTCCGCCCGCCGCTTCGACGGCTCGCGCGGCCACCTGCTCGCCGCCCTGGACGCCTCGCTGCGCCGGCTCGGCACCGACCACGTCGACCTGTGGCAGGTGCACTCCTTCGACCCGGCGACCCCGGTCGAGGAGACGCTCAGCGCCCTCGACATCGCCGTCTCCTCCGGGCGCGCCCGCTACGTCGGGGTCTGCGACTTCAGCGGCTGGCAGCTCGCCAAGACCGCCACCTGGCAGCACGCCCACCACGGGCGGGCGCCGCTGGCCGGGGCGCAGCTGGAGTACTCGCTGCTGCAGCGCGGCATCGAGCGGGAGGCGCTGCCCGCCGCGCTGGACGCCGGGGTCGGGGTGCTGGCCGGCTCGCCGCTCGGGCGCGGGGTGCTCACCGGCAAGTACCGGCACGGCGTCCCGCAGGACTCGCGCGGCGCCTCGCCCTACCTGACCGGGTTCGTCCAGCCGTACCTCGGGGAGCGCTCCCGGCGGATCGTGGACGCCCTCGCCACCGCCGCCGACGGGCTCGCCAGCAGCCCGCTGGCGGTCGCGCTGGCCTGGGTCCGGGGCCGGCCCGGGGTGGCGAGCGCCCTGGTCGGGGCCCGGACGGTGGCCCAGCTGCAGGCGGCACTGTCGGTGGAGGCGCTTACGCTTCCGGATGAGATCCGTGGTGCGCTCGACGACATCTCGTCGCCGGTGCACCACTACCCGGACCAGGGGTGGACCGAGCTGTGACCCCCGGCCCGGGTTGTCGAGCAGAACCTGCAGTGGAGTGACCTTTGGAGCGGACGACGATGACTGACACGGGGAACGGCGCTCCGGAGGTGACCGCCGGGGCCAAGCTGACCCCGGAGGCGAAGGCCGCGAAGTTCGCGGAGCTGGCCCAGCGGATCCGCGGCATGCAGCCGGAGGACGCCGCGGATCGTGCCGCACGGGCGGGTGCCGCCCGCGCGGAGGCCTCGATGACGGAAGCCCCGACGGCGGAGGCCCCGGAGCCCGGAGGGTCGGAGCCCGAGGAGTCGGAGCCGGCCGCTCCGACCCCTGCCCCGACCGCCCCTGCCCCGACCGCCCCCGTCCGGGCCGCCCCCGTTCCGGCCCCGGCTCCCGCTCCGGCCGCCCCCGCCCCCGTGGTGTCCGACCGGCAGCGCGGCGAGGTGCTCCGCGCCACCGTCGAGGTGCTGACCGCCGGCGGCGCCCCGGCCGAACTGGCGGCCGCCGCCGTAACCGCGCTCGGTGAGGAGGCACCCGCACGACTGCGCGAGGACCCGTGGGCGGTGCTGGGCCTGCCCGGCGTCCGGCCCGAGCACGCGGACGGCTTCGCCCGGGAGCTGCTCGGCCCCGGAGCCGGCCCGGGCGACGAGCGCCGCGCCCGCGCACTGGTGCCGTGGCTGCTGGAGCAGGCGGCGCTGCGCGGGCACTCGGCCCAGGAACTCGCCGAGGTGGCGGTCGGGCTCGACCGGCTCCGGATGCCCGAGCCGGCCACCGCGATCCAGGCCGCCGTCGAGGACGGGCGGGTGCTGTCCTTCCAGGAGGAGCTGACCGGCCCCGAGGCTCACGCGGCGGGGGGCGACGAGGAGGACGAGGCGCCGACCCGGACGCTGCTCGCCCTGGCGGGGCTGGCGATGGCCGAGGACAGCCTCGCCGAGAAGCTGCTCCAGCTGATGGCCACCTTCGTGCCGGGCGAGGACGCCGAGGAGACCGAGGACGCGGCCGAGGCTTCCGACGGGTCCGAGGACGCCGACGAATCCGAGCGGGCGGCCACCGACGCGGCGGCGGAGACCACCGAGGCCACCGCCGAACAGCCCCCCGTCGCCCCCGGCCCGGCCGCCTGGGCGGCCGCCGCCGAGGCGGCGCCGTCCTCCTCCTCGACCGCCCTGATCAAGGCCGTCGCCGAGCACGCCCTGGTGCTGCACACCGGCGGCGAGGCGGCCCGCGCCGAGCCGGCCGTACTGGTCGCCGCCGCCCGGGGCCTCGGGCTGCGGGCCTGGGCGGCCACCTGGACCGACCAGGGCCGGGACTCCTTCGCCGCGCTCGCCCGGGCGGGAGCCGGCGCCGAGGCCCCCGTGGTCACCCTCGCCGAGCTGCTCTCCGGTGCCGCCGGCCCCGGCCGCGCCCCGGACGGCACGCTCGCCCTGGACCTGCTGGTCGTGCTGGACGCCCCGCTGCTGGACGTCGAACTGGCCGCCACCGTCCTGGAGTCGCTGGCCGACGGCACCCGGCTGGTGCTCAGCGGCGACCCGGGCCAACTCTGGTCGGCCGGCCCCGGCCGGTTCTTCGCCGACCTGCTGGCCGCCAAGGCCTGCCCGGCGGTCTCCTCCCGCACCCCGGACTTCGGCCCGATCGGCGAGCTGGTCTCCGGCATCGGCATCGGCGAGCTCCAGCCGGTCGAGGCGCCGGACAAGGAGGTGGTCATCCTGACCGCGAAGGACGCCGGCGAGGCCGTCCACCGCGCCGTCCAGCTGCTCACCGACTCCATTCCGCGCGCGCTGGGCATCCCGGTCGAGCAGGTGGTGCTGCTCACCCCGGGCCACGGCGGCCCGGCCGGCACCCGCGCGCTGAACGCCGCCGCCAAGGCCCGGCTCAACCCCGGCCCCGGCCGCTTCGGCGGCTTCGACCCGGGCGACCGGGTGGTCGACTCCCCGGCACCGGGCATCACCCGCCCGGCCCGGGTGCTGGACGGCGACGCCGCCGGTCTGCACCTGGAGTACGCGGACGGCTCGCACCGGACCGTCCCGCCGGCCGAGGCCGCCCGGCTGCGGCACGGCTGGGCGCTGACCGTCCACCAGGCGCTCGGCCGGCGCTGGCCCGGCGCGGTCGTGGTGCTCCCGGAGGACGCCGCCCCGGCGCTCACCCGGCAGTGGGTCTACACCGCCTTCGGCCGCGGCGAGCGGCACCTGTCCGTGGTGCACGCGGCGGGCCCGGCGCTGGCCCACGCCGTCGCCGAGCGCCCGGCGCAGCCGCGCACCACCCGGCTGCGGGCGGTCCTCGCCGAGAACGCCGCCGCCTCCGAGTACTGAGCGGCGTCCGGCGGCCCGCCGTGGCGGGCTGCCGGGCGGAACGCACGACGGGCGGGCCCCGGTGATCCCGGGCCCGCCCGTCGGCCGTCCTGGACGGCGTCAGTCGTCCGGATCCTCGTCGTCGTAGACCTCGCTCACGTCGAACCGGCAGATCAGCAGCTGCGGGTCGGCGTGCTCGAAGGGTTCGGGCAGCCACTCGCCCGGCTCGGTCGGCTCGGTGGCCGCGACCCAGAGCGTCGAGTCGGCCTCCTCCAGGCCGAACTCCTCGCTGCGGGCGGCGATCTCGTCGGGCTCGTACTCGCCGAACAGCACTCCGATCGCGGCGTTCACCCCGCCCGCTCCGGCTCCGCCCGGGGTCAGCGACTCGTCCAGCCGCTCGGCCTGGGCACGCAGTCGCTCGGGGTCGACGACGTGGTAGTCGCGGCGGATCAACACACTGATCGCCTCGGGCTGTTCGGGGCCGTGGTACCCGCCGGGGCCCTCGTCCCCGGGGATCTCGAAGGGCGTCACCTCGTCGTAGGCCTCGTACAGGAGCTGGTCGTAGGCGATGGCCGCCGTGGCGAGCTGCTCGTAGGCGGCGGTAACGGCGGGATCATCGGCTGCGTTGGGGCTTGACACCGCTTCCAGATGACGATCGATGGCGGCCTTGACCGCCTCAGCGGCGGCGCGTACCTCGGCAATGGTGGGCTGCGCGGCATCAGACATGGTGCAGACGCTATCTCCCCGCGGTGTCGGTACGCACAGCGGTTGTCACCTCCACCCGCGTTTTCACCGCAACTTCCCCCCTGATGTCCGATCCGTGCCACTTCGTCCCCACGCGGCACCGGCGCGAAACGGGCGCGGAGGGCGCGCGCCGGACTCGACGGGGCCGTCCGGGTGCGGCTTCGCGCGCCGGGATCGGGGTATCCCTTCCCCAGTGGCAACAGGACTGATGCGCTGTCAGCCGACGGCCCGGGTCACGCCTCTTCCGGCCGCCGCCTCCGCGCGGGAGGGACGGCCGGAAATACCCGGGCCGACCGTCCGGGGCAGGCCGTAGGCTTGCCCGAAGGTGATCCCCAGGAGGAGCGTTTTGACCCCACGGAAGCCGGTCCGGCAGCCGGAGTACGAGTACCAGTCCCTGCGCATGCCGCGCGGCACCACGCGCAACGCGGCGCGCCAACTGCTCACCGAGCACGCCGAGTACGGGCACTGGGAGCTCGACCGACTCAAGCTGTTCCCCGACGGCAGCCGGACGGTCCGGCTGAAGCGGCGGATCATCCGGCAGGTCCGGAGCTGGTGACGGGCGGGGCACCGGCACCCCGGGCGGGCCTCGCGTCGAGCCTCCACGCGGCCGCGCCCGCGGCCGCCCGTTCGCCCGGCGGCCGCGGGTGGGTCGTTCCCGCTACGGGTGCGCGCGCGTCCGGTTCAGCGCGCGCCCCCGTCCCCGGTCGACCGGATCAGCGGACTCCGGCCCGGGCCCGGCGGTAGAGCACGCCACCGCCGAGCATCAGCGCGAGGCCGGCGGCACCGAGCAGCTCGACGCCGCCGGCGCCGGTGGAGGCCAGCTGGGCGGTCGGGGCGACCGTGGCGGCCTTGACCGCCTTGGCGGGTGCCACGACGGCCTGCTCGGCCGCGACGGGCGGCACGCTGTTGCGCGCGACGTTCGTCACCTCCTCGGAGGAGGTCTTCGGCGGGGTCGGGCAGGCCTCCACGCAGCCCTCGACCGGCTTCGGGGTGGGCTTCGGAGCGACCTTGGCCACGTTCACGCAGTCGTTGCCGAAGGCCGGGTTGCCGACGCCGACCACGTTGACCGAGTTGCCGCAGGCGTTGACCGGGACGTCCACCGGCGCCTGGACGCTGTTGCCGGAGAGCACGCCCGGCGAGTTGGCGGCGACGCCCGAGGCGCTCGCGCCCGGCACTGTGGCACCCGGGACCGAGGCGCCGGGCACGGTGGCACCCGGGACCGCGGAACCCGGGACCTTGGCACCCTGGCCGGCGCCGGTACCGGAACCCTCGACGCCGCCCACGCCGTCGGCGGGACGGCTGCCGTCGGAGTGACCGCCGCCGGTGGCGCCCGAGCCGCCGGGCAGGCCGTGCTGGACGGGCTTGGCCGCCGGGTGACCCCCGCCGCCGTTGACGTTGGCGCAGTGGTTGCCGTAGGACGGGTTCAGCAAGCCGATCACGTCGACCGTATTGCCGCAGGCATTGATCGGCACCTGGATCGGCACCTGGACCGAGTTGCCCGAGACGACGCCGGACGAACCGACGGCACCCCCCTGCGCCTCGGCTCCTCCCGCATAGGCGTAGCCGGCGGCCGAGGCCAGCACGCTGCCCGTGGCCACCGCCGTGAGGATCCCCTTCTTGGCTACATTCCTCATTTTTTCCCCTGACATTTCGAGACGACGTGTCGACCTTGACATGAACCTTCAAAAAAGTCGGAATTTCCGTATATCCGTAAATCACGCAAGGGCTTCGGCTGCACACGAGTTAACGAGAGGCGAACGGGGAGGTTGAGCCGAACGAATCGGCTTCACCCGATCGAGCGATCGTGTCGGACCTCGTGTATCCGGCGGCCGCCGGACCCCGGAGCGGGTCCGGCCCGCACCGGACCGACGGGAACGCGAACGCCCCCGGCGCGGCGCGTCCGCCGCCCGGGGGCCGGTTGCGAATCGGCTCAACAGGCCTCGACGGCCCGGAGGTCGACTCAGACGTTGGCGCAGTGGTTGCCGAACGCCGGGTTCAGCACGCCGATGACGCTGATGGTGTTGCCGCAGAGGTTGACCGGGACGTGCACCGGAACCTGGATCTGGTTGCCCGAGAGGACACCCGGGGAGCCGGCGGCCACGCCCTCGGCACCGGCGTGAGCGGACGCGACACCGGCGGCGGCGAGCACCAGACCACCGGTGGCGGCGGCGACAGCGGCGATCTTCTTGACCTTCATCATTCCTCCTGTATGGACAACGCAACCCGTTCGGCGGGCTGCACAGGGATGAACGACGCTGCGGCAAACGGGGTACGGAACGGGTCTCCCATTCACCCGCAACGGTGAGGTCTCGCACACATGATCAGCTTAAGATTTCCGGCAGAATCGCTTCTGTCGATCTTCCTTTCCCCGTCTCACAATCATCAGCTCCGACAATGCGCTCGGCCCGCCCCCGGCATTCCGGGAACGGGCCGACCCAGTCGTCTGATCAGGGGCTTCAGCAGGCGTCGATGAACCGGTCCAGCACCCGGGCACCGAACTTCAGGCCGTCCACCGGCACCCGCTCGTCCACACCGTGGAACATCCCGGCGAAGTCCAGCTCCGGCGGCAGCTGGAGCGGCGCGAAGCCGAAGCAGCGGATGCCGAGGTCCTGGAACGACTTGGCGTCCGTCCCGCCCGACAGGCAGTACGGCACCGCGCGGGCGATCGGGTCCTCGGCGCGCAGCGCGGTCTGCATCGCCTCCACCAGGGCGCCGTCGAAGCCGGTCTCGATCGCCTTGTCCGAGTGCAGGCTCTCGCGCTTCACGCGCGGGCCGAGCACGCTGTCCAGCTCGGCCAGGAACTCCTCCTCGTAGCCGGGCAGGAAGCGCCCGTCCACGTGCGCGGTGGCCTGACCGGGGATCACGTTCACCTTGTAGCCGGCGCCGAGCATGGTCGGCTGGGCGGTGTTGCGCAGCGTGGTGCCGATCATCTTGGCGATGCCGCCGAGCACCCGCAGCGTCTCGTCCATGTTCTCCGGGTCCAGCTCGACCCCGAGCGCGTCCGACAGCTCGTCCAGGAAGGCCCGGACGGTCTTGGTGATCCGCAGCGGGAACTGGTGCCGGCCGAGCCGGGCGACCGCCTCGCACAGCTCGGTGATCGCGTTGTCGTCGTTCTCCATCGAGCCGTGGCCGGCCCGGCCCTCGACCGTCAGGCGCATCCAGTGCATGCCCTTCTCGGCCGTCTCCACCAGGTAGAGGCGGACCTGGTCGTTGACCGTGAAGGAGAAGCCGCCGACCTCGCCGATCGCCTCGGTCACGCCCTCGAACAGCCCCGGGTGCTTGTCCACCAGGAAGCGCGCCCCGTAGGTGCCGCCGGCCTCCTCGTCGGCGAGGAAGGCCAGCACGATGTCGCGCGGGGGCTTGCGCCCGGTGCGCAGCCGGTCGCGGACGACCGCCAGGGTCATCGCGTCCATGTCCTTCATGTCGACCGCGCCGCGCCCCCAGACGCAGCCGTCCGCGATCTCGCCGCCGAACGGGTCGTGGGTCCAGTCCGCGGCGTTGGCCGGCACCACGTCGGTGTGGCCGTGGATCAGCAGGCCCGGACGGGAGCGGTCCTCGCCCTCGATCCGGACCACCGTCGAGGCCCGGCCCTTGGCGGACTCGAAGATCTTCGGTTCGAGCCCGAACTCGGCGAGCTGCTCGGCCACGTACTCGGCCGCCTTCCGCTCCCCCGGGCCGGAGCCGTCCCCGTAGTTGCTGGTGTCGATCCGGATCAGATCGCGACAGATCTCGGCGACCTCGGACTCAGCCGTCACCTTCGGTGCCGCCGACTCGCTCCGCTCGCTCACGGTCACTCCTCGTCTTGGGCCCGCACCGACGCACCAGCGCGCCACCCCCAGGACCTGCACCCGGGCCGTACGAGCACGTCCGCCCATCCTCCCCCAGCCCCGGATCCCGATCCACCCCCCGCGCACTCCCGAAACCCCCTGGTCACGCCCCCGCCACACGCCACCCCTTGCCACCGCCACCGGTCGTACCGGCCGACCGGGAATCGTTTTGGGACCCCAAGCCGATCTTTGCTACAGTTACATCTGTCAGCGCGACGGACGAGAGATCGGAAGCCGCGAGGACGACACCTGGTCCGGGTGGCGGAATGGCAGACGCGCTAGCTTGAGGTGCTAGTGCCCTTTATCGGGCGTGGGGGTTCAAGTCCCCCCTCGGACACCGAAGAAAGGCCCCAGTTGATCTGGGGCCTTTCTGCTTTTCGGCCACGGTTCTCCGCCGTGGCGCGACCGGTCGGACGCCCGGACGCCGGATGCCCGGCCGGTGGGTACCGGCCGGGCATCCGGATGGGCCTGGCCCGACGGGACGGTGTCGGGGTCACGCCCAAATCGGCGGGATTCGGTCAGCCCTGGCTGGCGGCGGGGGCGGCAGCGGCGGGCGCCTCGGC
>NZ_JBHVJT010000014.1:0-50290 GCF_042798815.1 Kitasatospora sp. NPDC057738
GGCTTCGGCGGGTGGTCGCGTCCGGGCGGCCGCGTCGGCGCGCGGCTGCCGGCCGGGGCGCCGGGCCGGGAGTGCCGGGCGGGCGCGGCCCGTCGAATCAGGTCGGCGGAATTCGGCGCGATCTGGCTGATGGACACCTCATGGGGTGAGCCTGCGCTCCTGCTCCGGCGGAGCCCGCCGCCCGGGTGCCCCATCGCGTTCCCTCCTCGTGCGACGACGACCCGCGCGTCCCCGCGGTGGAGGGGGCCCGGGTCTTCCGACACTTCGGAGAGCGGGAGGGGCGACCGGGAATAACAGAAACCTCTTGCAGAATTCCCCGGACGGTTCGACGGCCAGGTTCGACGCCCGGTTCGCCAGGTTCGGCCGGACCGCGGTTCGGGCGCACCGGACCCGCCCCGGACGGCGGCCGGGGCGCGGCTCAGGCAGCCGAACTCGCCTACACCCAGCACATATGACGGATCGTCAGGCAGGCCGGGAGGTCAGGCCGCGGCCTTCACCGGCTCCACCCCGAAGGCCGCCCCGCCCACTCCGGAACGCACCGCCCCGCCCACCCCGGAGCGCACCGCCGCACCCACCCCCGGTCGCACCGCCTCCACCGCGCCGGCGCCGCAGCCCCCGTGCAACCGGGCCAGCCCGGCCGCCAGGACGACCCGGTCCCCGGCGAGCCAGAGCCGCAGGGCCGCGGAGAGCGCGGCGCTGGCCGGCCCGGCCGCGGGGCCGCCGGTCCGTACGAGCCGCTCACCGAGCAGCGGCAGCAGGTCCGCGACCGGCGCGGGCAGCCACAGGGTGAGCGCGAAGGGTGCCGGCCTGGCCAGAACGCGCAGCAGCGGCAGGCCGCAGGCGTCGTCGTGCAGTGCGGGGATGACCTCCAGCAGCCCGTCCACCGCCACCTCGGAGACGTCGCCGCCGTGCCCGCGTGCGAGGTCGCGCAGCAGTGCCCGCTCGGCGGCGGTGATCCGGACGGTCAGCATGACCTCGTCGCAGTCCATGGTCCCGGCCCCTGTCGTGGAGAGTTCGTGGTGTGGTCGTTGCGTCGTGGTGTCAGTCCTGTGCCAACAGGGTTCCTGCCCCGATCCGGCCGTCCGATACCGGCGCTATCAGGCCGTAGTGGCCGTCGAAGCGGCGGTAGAGCACCCGCGCCCGGTGGTCGCCGGGGTCGGTCCAGCCGACGAACGGGCGACCGGTGAGCCAGAGCCGGCGGGCCGCCTCGGCGAGGTCGAGCGGGGGCATCGCGCTGGTGCCCGCGGCGCACAACTCCAGCGTGCCGCCCGGCGAGCAGCGGTGGACCAGGCCGTCCCGGCCGGTGGCGGCGTCCGCGAAGAGGTGGAACCGCCGGTCGAGGGCGAGCAGTTCGAGCACGGCCTGCTCGGGGCTGCGGCGGGCGGGCACGACCGCCTTGTGCCGGGCGATCCGCCGCTGGGCGAGCGGGCGGTCGGCGAACTGCGGGCGGTAGGCGCTCTCGTACGCGGCGGCGAAGCCGATGTCGCCCTGCTCGCGCAGTCGGACGGCCCGGCCGGCCAGCGTGCCGAGCACCAGGTCGACGGACTCCCGTGCGGTGCCGGTGGCCAGCTGCACCCGGACCGGTCCGACGCCCGCCAGTTCGACGTCCGCCTGGGCCAGCGCGGGCCGGGTCACCGACCGGTTGCGCGAGCGGGTCAGCCGCAGTCGCAGCGCGCGGGTGTCGGGGCCGAGCGCCGTGGCGGTGGCCAGCGCCCGGGCCCGGGCGTACTCGGCGTCCTCGCGGGGCAGCTCGCCGCGGATCTCCACCCGGACGTCGAGGGCCGGCCGGTGGCGCAGACGGGTCATCAGGTTCCTCCTTCTCCGCATCCATGCTGTCCCTCGCACGCCCGTGCGGCGAGGGTCCAAAGACCCTGCCTCGCAGGCAAGCCGCGGACCACCCGTACGGACGCATCCGCGCAGGTCAACACGGAGTTTCGAGCACGCACGAAAGGGTCGATCCACTCGGCCGTTGGAGTGATCCCCGCACATTCGGCGCAACGCTCGGGAAACCGGCGCGTTTGCTCAACGTGCGCCCTCCCGCCGGGGGCGCGCGCGGGGCCCGCGCTGGGCGGTCCCCCGGCTCCCGGCCGGCCCGCCGTTGCCGCCCGGCATCGCCCGCACCGGCCACTCTGGTTGAGAGGTAGTGTCATGTCCCTGCTGACCGAAACGCGGAAGCTGATCGTCCCCCCGAGAACCGTTCCCGGCCCGTCCCCGCTGGCCCGCGCCGCCGTCCCGCCGCTGGCCCCCGGTGCCCTGCCCGGCCTCGGGCACGCCGGCGCCCTGCTGCGCGACCCGCTCGGCTTCCTCGGTTCGCTCGCCCGCCAGGGCGGGGTGGTCCGCATCCGGCTCGGACCACGCACCGTCTGCGTGGTCACCGACGCCCGGCTGGTCCACACCCTGCTGGTGGCACTGGCCCACGACTGCCCGCGCGGGGCCGTCCAGGACACCCTCAGGACGGCCTTCGGCGACGGCCTGCTGATGTCCGAGGGCCAGGCCCACCGCGACCGCCGCCGGATCATCCAGCCGGCCTTCGGTCCGGACCGGATGGGCGAGTACCTGGCCGTGATGCAGCAGGTCACCGAGGAGCGGGCCGGACGCTGGCGCCCCGGGCAGGTCCTCGACGTGGCCAAGGAGATGAACCACCTGGCGCTGGAGATCGTCACCCGCACGCTGTTCGACGCCCGGCTCAGCGAGGACGCCACCGTCGCGTTCCACCGGGCGCTGCCGGACCTGGTGAAGGGCCAGATCGTCCAGTCCCTCTACCCGAACCCGGCGCTCGCCCGGCTGCCGCTGCCCGTCAACCGGCGCTTCGACGACGCCGTGCGGGTGCTCAACCGGGTGGTCGACCAGGCCGTCAACCGCCGCGCCGCGACCACGGGCCCCGGAGCGGGCCGGCGCACCCTGCCCGCCCTGCTGCGCGCCGCGACCGACCCGGCCACCGGGCGCCCGCTCACCGAGGCCGACGTGCGGTCCGAGGCGATCACCATGTTCGGCGCGGGCACCGAGACGGTCTCCACCACGCTCACCTGGCTGCTGGACGAGCTGCTGCGCCACCCCGAGATGGAGGCCCGGATCCTCGCCGAGCTCGACGAGCACCTGCCCGCGGGCGCCGTCCCCACCCCGGAGGCACTGGCCCGGCTCACCTACACCCGCAGCGTCACCCAGGAGGTGGTGCGGCTGCACGCGCCGAACGCCTTCCTGATGCGCACCGCCCGGGTGCCGGTCGAGCTCGGCCCGTACCGCGTCCCGGCCGGCACCGAGCTGCTGTACAGCCTCACCGCGCTGCACCGCGACCCGGTGCGCTACCCGGAGCCGATGAACTTCCGGCCCGAGCGCTGGCAGGACGGCGGCGGCTCCGGGCGGCCGTCCTTCCTGCCGTTCGGGGCGGGCAAGCACAAGTGCATCGGCGAGGCCTTCGCCTGGGCGGAACTGACCGTCGCGGCCGCGACGATCCTGCGCCGCTGGCGGCCCACGGCGGTGCCGGGGGCACGGGCCCGCGAGGTGGTGTGGACGACGGTCCAGGCGCACGGCCTTCGGGTGCGGCTCGCGCCGCGCGGCGCGCGCTCCCCACGCGGGCGCACCGCGGCGGCCTCCCGAGAGGGCGATGCCGCGTCCTCACCGGGGGCCGCAGTGCCCTCCTCGCACGGTGAGCCGCCGCCGGTCCGGTGTCCCTTCACCGGCACCGCCTCCACGACCGGCCCCACGACCACCTCCACGACCACCACGACCGCTCCCACGGCCGCCCCCGCGGGTCCGGCCACCCCGGCCGGTCCAGCCTCCCCCGCGGGTCCGGCCGCTTCGGCGGACCCCCGGCCGTCCGACGAGCTGCGCCTCGCCGCCGACCGGCACGCCGACTGGGTGGTCCGCCGCGGCCTGCTCACCCCGGCGGAACTGCCCCGCTACCGGGCCTACGGGCTGCAGAAGCTGATCGGCCACGCCTTCCCCCGCGTCCGGGGCGCCGAACTCGACCTCCTGGTGGACATGCTGGGCTGGTTCACCATCCTGGACGACCGTTTCGACGGCCCGCCCGGCCGCCACCCCGCCGCGGCCCACGCCGTGGTCGACCCGCTGATCGCGGTCCTCGGCGGCACCCGCGGCGGGAGCCCGTCCCAGAGCCCGTCCGAGAGCCACATGCTGGTCTCCTGGCGGGAGTTGTGGAAGCGGCAGACCGCTTCGACCTCCCCCGAGTGGCGGGCCCGGGCGGCCCGGGAGTGGCGGGCCTGCCTGGCCACCTTCCCCGCCGAGGCCGACCACCGCGCCCGCGGCACCGTGCCCGCCCTCGGCCTCGACCTCACCGACACCATGAAGCTGCGCCGGCACGGCAGTTGCCTCTACCCGTTCATGAACATACTGGAACGGGTCCACGGCGCCGACGCCCCGGCCGCACTGCACGCGGAGCCCGCGCTGCACCGGCTGCGCGCCAACACCGCCGACGCCGCCACACTGATCAACGACCTCTACTCACTGCGGCGCGAGGAGCGGCAGGCCGGGCCCGCGTTCAACACGGTGCTCACCCTCCAGCGGGCCCACGGCTGGACCCGCGGCCGGGCGGTCCACGCGGTGCGCGCCCGGGTGGCACGGCTGCAGCAGGAGAGCGAGGAACTGCGCCGCGACCTGCTGCGCCGCCACCCGGCCGGGCGCTGGTACCTGGACGGCACCCGGGAGCTGGTCGCCGGCGTTCTGGCCTGGACCAGCACCAGCGACCGGTACCTGGTGCCGGACCACGGGCGGCGCCGGTGAGCCACCGGTTCCCGGTGCGCTACTTCCGGCCGCCGAGCGCGAACAGCAGCAGCACGAAACCGGCGAACAGGTGCGTGGCGAAGATGTAGATGCCCGCGCGGATCAGCATCGCCTTGCGGCGCCTCTTCTCGTCGCTCGTGCTGTCGCTCATGGTGGTGCTTCTCCTCGGATCGGGCGGACGGGCCGGGCGCGGCTCAGCGGAGCCGGCCACCGGAGGCGCGCAGCTCGGTGAGCAGCGCGCCCTGGTCGGTGATCAGCTCGGTCAGGATCCGGCGGGCCGCGCGCAACAGCTCGGCGACGTCCGGGGTGCTGAGCGCGTACACCACGGTGTTGCCCTCACGGGTCGCCGTGACCAGCTGGGTGCGGCGCAGCACCGCGAGCTGCTGGGAGAGGTTGGACGGCTCGACCTCGATCTCCGCCAGCAGCTCGCGCACCGGCCGGGGGCCGTCCTGGAGCAGCTCCAGGACCCGGATCCGCACGGGGTGGCCGAGGGTGCGGAAGAACTCCGCCTTGGCCTGGTACAGCGGCACCGGCATCGTCCGCGCTCTCCCTCGGTTCCGGCTCGGTGGTCGTCCGGCCGGGCGGGGATCGATGCCGCGGCCGGTAGGCATCATCGCGACAGATGAAGATTTCTTCAAGTCGTCACAGCGCGTCGAGCGCCGGCAAGACCCCCGGCGGGCCCTCGACAGACCTCCGGTCCGCCCTCGGCGGGCCGCCGCCCGGCGCTCCCCCCGACCGCCCGCCGACCGGACCGCGACATGCAGAAGCCGAGCCCGGGATGCTGCCAACTCCCGGGCTCGGCAGTCACGGTGACGCGCCGTCAGCAGACTACAGGCACATCCACCGTGGCCGGCACCTGGCCGCTCCAGAACCCCTCGACGTCAAAGGACACGTGCACGGTGGACCCGCACGGCACGGTGGTCGAGATGCCGTCGACCCGCACCGTGGACACCTGGAACACCGTGCGGCCGTTCACCGTGCCGAGCGAGGCACCGCCGGTCACGTTGGCCGACAGGTGGGTCACCAGCTCCTTCGGAGCCGGCGGCCACGGGGTGCCCGGGGACGGCGGACCGGCCAGGCCGATCTTCCCGTAGATCGCGACGCCGTCACCGGTCACGTCGGCGCAGGCGTACGTGGCCAGGCCCGCCTGGAGGCTGTAGGAGCCGCAGGTGGTGACGGTGGTGGTGGCGACGGCCGGGGCCGCGGCGAACGCGGGGACGGGGGCCGAGAGCAGGGCGGCGGCACCGACGGCGCCGGCGGCGATCCGGGCGATCCGGTTCATGGGTTCCTCCTTGGAGGGGACGGACGGACTGGGACAGGTGGTGTGGCACATATGACATTTCATAGGCCCACGACAGGAACTTTGCCATGCGATTCCTATGCGGTGACGCCGATTTACCCTTGGATACGAGGCCTCGTCCGAAAGCAGACCTTCGATGGCGCAATCACCCTCGAACGGCCGAACTTCCGTACCCTCCCAGGCAACGCCCACGTTGAGCCCGGATGAACCGCATCCGAACCGCCACCGGGACCGCCGCCGCGGCCGTCCTCGTCCTCCTCGCGCTGCTGGCCGCCGCGTCGCCGCCGGCCACGCTCATGGGCACCGAGATCCGCCGCCTGCCCACCGCGGAACGCGTCCTCGCCCTCACCTTCAACGCCGCCTGGAACGAGACCGGGCTGGACACCGTCCTCGCCGTCCTGCGCGACCGCGACGCCCCCGCCACCTTCTTCCCGACCGGCGAATTCGCCGACCGCCATCCCCGCGCCGTCCGCGCGATCGCCGCCGCCGGGCACGGCCTCGGCAACCACTCCTACAGCCACCCCGACTTCTCCACCCTCGACGCCGACCGGGCCCGCGCCGAGGTGCACCGCGCCGACACCGCGATCCGCCGCGCCGCCGGGACCGAACCGCTGCCGTTCTTCCGCTTCCCGTACAGCGCGACCACACCGGAGGGCATCGCCACCGTCAACCGGCTCGGCTACGCCGACCTCGAATTCACCGCCGACACCAACGGCTACCTGGGCCCCGCCCACGGCATGACGGCGGACCGCGCGGTCGAGCGCGCCCTCGCCGCGCTCACCCCGGGCGCCGTCCTCCAACTGCACGTCGGCGCCTCGGAGGAGGACGGACCCGACACCTGCCTCGACGCCGAGGCGCTGCCCCGCATCCTCGACGGCGCCCGCGCCCGCGGCTACCGCGTCATCGACCTGCGCACCCTGCTCGACCGGTGACCGGCCGGGGCCTTCCGCGCCCCGGCGTCACCCGCCCGGACGGGAGTCCGGGGAGCGGACCACCGCCGCCCCGCCCGCCGACGCCACCGCGCCCCGCGGCCAGCCGGTGCCGCCCCGCGGCGCCGTGCCGGACGGCACCGACCGGCCCCGTCGGCTCACTCCAGCGAGCCGCGCAGGGCGTCGACCCGGGCCACCGCCTCGGCGAAGGCGTGCCGGTCCAGGCGGCCGTCGTCCAGCGCGGCGGCCAGCGCCTCGGTGGCCTCCTCGCCCTGCCGGGGGTCCCGGGCGGAGCAGAGCAGCAGGTCCATCCCGGCCTCGGCGGCGGCCAGCGCCCGGGCGCCGGTTCCGCCGTACGGGGCGAGCGCCTCCGCCTCCATGGCGTCGGTGACGGTCACGCCGTCGAAGCCGAGACGGCCGCGCAGCTCGCCCTGGATGATCGTGGACGAGAACCCTGCCGGGTGGTCCGGGTCCAGCGCCGGGTAGACCGCCCACGAGGCCATCACCAGCCGCACGCCCGCCGCGACGGCCGCCCGGTACGGGGCCTCGCCCCGGGAGCGGAGCTGCGACAGCGGGACGTTCAGGGTGACGGGGCGCTCGTCGGTGTTCTCCCCCCGGGGTGCGGCGCCGAGGCCGGGGAAGTGCTTGGCGGTCGCGGCCACGCCGAGGCCCTGCTGGGCGGTGAGGAAGGCGCTGCCCAACTCCGCCACCTTGGCCGGGTCCTGGCCGTAGGAGCGCTCGGGGTGGTCGATGAAGTTGTCCGGCTTGTCGTAGACGTCGAGCACCGGGGCGAGGTTGAGGTTCAGTCCGGCGTCGGCGAGGGTCCGGGCGGCGCCGGCCCCGGATTCCGCGGCCGCGGCGAGCGGGTCCGGCGCCAACCCGACGCGGCGGGCGGAGAGTTCGGGCGCACCGGGCAGCCGGCGGACCTTGCCGCCCTCCTGGTCGGTCATCAGCAGCAGGGTGCGCGGGTGCGGCGCCTCGGCCGCGGCCTGTTTCAGTTCCGCGACCGACTCCGCGAGCTGCTCCGGACTCGTGACGTTCTCACCGAACAGGATCACCCCGGCGGCCCGGCCCTCCCGGATCGCCTGGAGCACCCCGGCCGGCGGCGTCGGACCGGGGTACGACAGCACGATCCGTCGCCCGGCGAGCACCCGCGCGTCCTCCCGCTCCTGGCCGGCCATCGCCGCACCCCTCTCATTCGGAGCACCCGGAGCACCCGCAACGCCCGCAACGCCCGGAGTGCCCGGGGCACCGTGCGGCCGGGCGGGCGCGCCGAGCGGCACCGGACCGAGCGCGATCCCCATCACGGCCAGCACCACCCCGAACTGGGCGACACTTCGGAACAGGGCCATCACGCCTCCCGGGCCGACATTTGACTTCGGCATGTCAACGTACCCAGGGGTACCGCGGGGCACTCCCCCCTGCACCAGATTCATCCGATAATCCGCCTTAATATCCTCATCGTCCTCACATCGACGACGAACGCCGGACCAGCCGCCCCAGGACGGCGAGCCCCTCGGCGATCTCCGCCGTCGAACCCGCCGCGTACCCGAGCACCAGGCCCGGCGGGTACGGCAGCCGGGCGTGCCAGGACAGCGGCTGCACCTTGACCCCCTCGGCCAGGGCGGCGGCGGCCAGCTCGGTGTCGGTGCGGCCGGGTGCCTCCGGAAGCGTCAGCATCAGGTGGAGGCCCGCCGCCGCGCCGTGCACGGTGGCTCCCGGCAGGTGGGTGCGGATGGCGGCGATCATCGCGTCCCGGCGGCGGCGGTGGCGGCGGCGCAGCAGCCGCAGATGGCGGTCGAGGTCGCCGGACTCCATCAGCCGGGCGAGCACCAGCTGGGGCAGCGCCGGGTTGCCGAGGTCGGCGAAGCGCTTGGCGTTCAGGACGGCGTCCCGCAACCGGGCCGGGACCAGCAGCCAACCGGTGCGCAGCGCCGGGGCGAGCAGCTTGGAGATGCTGCCCGCGTAGCAGACCCGGTCCGGCAGGGCGGCGCGCAGGGCCGGGACGGGCGGCCGGTCGTAGCGGTGCTCGGCGTCGTAGTCGTCCTCGATGACCAGGCCGCCCTCCCCCGCCCAGCGCAGCAGTTCGCGCCGCCGGTCGCCGCCCAGTACGACGCCGGTCGGGTACTGGTGGGCGGGGGTGAGCAGGACGGCCGGGGCGCCGGTGGCGCGCAGCGCGTCGACCCGGATGCCCTCGGCGTCGACCGGGACCGGCGGGGTGGCGGCGAGCCAGTGGGCGAGGTGGTGCCGGGCACCGAGGGAGCCCGGGTCCTCGACCGCGACCTCGCCGATGCCGGCCCGGCCCAGGGCCCGGCCGAGCAGCGCGAGCGCCTGGGCCGTGCCGGCGACGATCAGCACCTCGTCCGGGTCCGCGCGGATGCCCCGGTTTCGGGCCAGCCAGTGGGCGACGGCCCGGCGCAGGGCCGGGGTGCCGCGCAGGTCGCCGTAGCCGAGGTCGGAGGCGGCGAGGTCGTCGAGGACGGCGCGTTCGGCGCGCAGCCAGGCGGCGCGGGGGAAGGCCGCGAGGTCGGGCACGCCCGGGGTGAGGTCGATCCGGGCGGGGGTGCCGCGCAGCAGGTCGAAGACCTCGGGGCCGGGATCGGCCCGGAACAGCGCGGGCGCCGGGCGGGGTGGCTCCGCCGCGGGCGCCCGGTGCGGCGCCGCGGGGGCCGCGGGGGCCGCGGGGGCCGCGACCACGACCGTGCCGCCCCGCCCGCGGCCGACGACCTGCCCCTCCTCGGCGAGGCGCTGGTAGGCGTCGGTCACCACACCGCGGGAGACGCCGAGTTCGGCCGCCAGCACCCGGCCGGCGGGCAGCCTGCTGCCGACCGGGAGCCGCCCGTCGGCGACGGCCTCGCGCAGCCGGCGGGTCAGCCAGTCGGTGAGCCCGCCGGGCGGGGCGTCGGCCGGGTCGAGCTGCAGGAAGTCGGCGCCGGCCTCTTTGGACCGGTCGGATGCCTCGGCTTTGGACCTGTTCACCGGACCATAGTGGCGGCGAGGGTGGGGCCATGACCACGGAAGCGCCCATGCTCACGGAAACGCCCACGACCACGGGATCGCCCACGACCACGGGGACAGCGGCATCGGAGCGCCCTGACGACCGCCCCGACGACCGCCCCGACTACGTCCACGGCTACTCGCGGACCGAGGCGCGGCGCCTCGGCGACCAGGCCGACACCCTCGCCGACCTGCTGCACGCGGGCACCGCGTACCCGGCCGGCAGCCGGGTGCTGGAGGCGGGCTGCGGGGTGGGGGCGCAGACCGTGCACCTGCTGGCCGCCAACCCGGGGATCCGGCTGACGGCGGCAGACCTCTCCGCGGAGTCGCTGGCCCGGGCCCGCGCCCGGGTCGCCGAGCAGGCACCCGCCGCGGACGTCAGCTGGCACCACGGCGACCTGCACCGGCTGCCGTTCCCGGACGCCTCGTTCGACCACGTCTTCCTGTGCTTCGTACTGGAGCACCTGCCCGACCCGACGGCCGGGCTGGCGGCGCTGCGCCGGGTGCTGCGGCCGGGCGGGACGATCACGGTGATCGAGGGGGACCACGGCTCGGCCTTCTTCCACCCGGAGAGCCCGGCGGCCCGGCGCACCGTCGACCACCTGGTCCGGCTGCAGGCCCGGGCGGGCGGCGACGGCCTGCTCGGCCGCCGCCTCCACCCGCTGCTGACCGCGGCCGGCTTCGCCCGGGTGTCGGTCCGCCCGCGCACGGTCTACGCCGACGGGGCCGACCCGGCCCTGGTGGAGGGGTTCACCCGGCGGACCTTCGTCGCGATGGTCGAGTCCGTCCGCGCGGACGCGGTGGCCGCCGGACTGACCACCCCGGAGGACTTCGACCGGGGCATCGCGGAGCTGCGCCGCGCGGCCGGGCCGGGCGGGACGTTCCACTACGCCTTCTTCAAGGCGGTGGCGGTCAACCCGTAGCCGCCACGCGGGACGGGCCGGGACGGGCTCGGGCTCGGGCTCGGGCTCGGGCTCGGGCTCGGGCTCGGGCCGGAGCGGAGCCCGCGGGCGGGGTCGTGGACGGGGGTCTCGACCGCGCCCGCGGGAGCCACCGCCCCGACGACCCGACGACCTGACGACCCGCCGCCCCACCCGGTACGGAGGCGGGCCGGGACGGCACGGGCACGCGCACGGGCACGCGCACGGGCACGGGCACGGGCACCGGCACCGGCACCGGCACCGGACGGGGCTACTCCGGGCTGTCCCCGAAGTCCGCCAGCAGGGTGCGCATCACCTCGACGAACGCCGTCCGCTGCGCCTCGTCGAGGCCCGCCAGCATCCGGTGCTCGGTGGCGAGGTGGTCGGGCAGCGCGCGGTCGATCAGGACGTGCCCCTCGGGGGTGAGGGCGACCTCGCGGCTGCGGCCGTCCTGGTCGCTGCGGGTGCGGGTGACCAGGCCGCGGGCCTCCAGCCGGTCGAGCCGCTGGGTGATGGCACCGGAGGTGACCATCGCGGACTGCATCAGTCCGGAGGGGGTGAGGCGGTAGGGCGGGCCGCTGCGCTTGAGGGTGGCGAGCACGTCGAAGGAGGCGGCGTCCAGTCCGTGCTCGGCGAAGGTGCGGTTGAGTGCCGCGTCCACCAGCCGGTAGAGGCGTTTGAGCCGGCCGAACACCTCCATCGGGGAGACGTCCAGGTCGGGGCGCTCGGCACCCCATTGCGCGACGACGCGGTCCACATGATCTGCCACGGGTTCAGGGTAGGCGATCCCCACTGGATTCCTTAGCGGTGAGGTAACTGTGAGCCACATCACTCACCCGATGCGGTGAAGAATGCCTTAGCGCTGAGATACATTGCCTTAGTGCTAAGAAATCGCCTCGCCCTCGTCCTGCTGACGGCCCTCGCTCCGGCGGTCTGGGGCACGACCTATCTGGTCACCACCGAACTCCTGCCGCCCGGCCGCCCGCTGCTCGCCGCCGTCATCCGCTGCCTGCCCGCGGGGCTGCTCCTCGTCGCCCTCACCCGCCGTCTGCCGCAGGGCAGTTGGTGGTGGCGTTCGCTGGTCCTCGGCGCCCTCAACATCGGGGTGTTCCAGGCCCTGCTCTTCATCGCCGCCTACCGTCTGCCCGGCGGCATCGCGGCCACCGTCGGCGCCGTCCAGCCGCTGGTCACCGCCGGACTCTCGGCCCTGGTCCTCGGCGACCGGCTCACCCTGCGCACCGTGCTGTCCGGCATCGCGGGCGTCGCGGGCGTCAGCCTGCTGGTGCTGCGGGCCAACGCCCGGCTGGACGCGATCGGGGTGCTCGCCGCGCTCGGCGGCGCCGTGGTGATGGCCGCCGGCATCGTCCTCTCCAAGCGCTGGGTCTCCCCCGCGCCGATGCTCGCCACCACCGGCTGGCAGCTCACGGCCGGCGGACTGCTGCTGGTACCGGTCACGCTGCTCTCCGAGGGCGCGCCGCCGTCCCACTACACCCTCGCCAACGTGCTCGGCTACACCTACCTGTGCCTGATCGGCGCGGCCGTCACCTACGCGCTCTGGTTCCGCGGGCTGCGCGCGCTGCCGCCGACCTCGGTCTCCTTCCTCTCGCTGCTCAGCCCGGTGGTCGCCACCCTGCTCGGCTGGCTGGCGCTCGGCCAGGACCTCAGCCCGCTCCAGGCGTTCGGCGCGCTGGTCGTGCTCGGCTCACTGATCGCCGCCCAGACCCGACGGACCCGCACCGCGCCCGAGCCGGCACCCGGAACCGGGCCGGCGGACACCCCGCGGCCCGTCCGCGAGAACGCCTGACCCCGTCCCACCGACACCGTTCCCGCACCCACCGATCCCACCGTTCCCCAGCACCACCGATCCCCACCACCTACAGGGAGTACCCCATGCGCATCACCGTGTTCGGCGCCACCGGCAACGTCGGCAGCCGGGTCGTGGCCGAGGCCCTGGCCCGCGGCCACCAGGTCACCGCCGTCGTACGGGACCCGGCGAAGCCGCACGGCCTGCCGTCCGCCGCCGCCCTGGCCGTCGGCGACGCCCGCGACCCCGAGGACGTCGCCCGGATCGCGGCCGGACAGGACGTGGTGATCACCGCCACCCGTCCGCTGCCCGGCAGCGAGCACGAACTGGCCGTCGCCACCAAGGGCCTGCTGGCCGGGATCGCCGGCACCGGCGTACGGCTGCTGGCCGTCGGCGGCGCGGGCAGCCTGCTCGTCCCGGGCGGCGGCGGGACCACCCTGGTCGACAGCCCCGGTTTCCCCGACGAGATCCGGCCGATCGCCCTGGCCTGCGACGAGCAGCTCGGCCTCTACCGTGCCGCCGGCCCGGACGTCGACTGGACCTACCTGAGCCCGGCCGCGCTCCTGGAACCCGGCGTGCGCACCGGCCGGTTCCGGACCGGCCACGACGACCTGCTGGTCGACGCCGAGGGCAACTCGGCGATCTCCATGGAGGACCTCGCCGTCGCACTCCTCGACGAGGCCGAACAGCCCGTCCACCGCCGGGCCCGGTTCACCGCCGCCTACTGAGCCCTCGACCGCCTGGAGCCCCCGCCCCGGCGGGGGTGCACCCAGCACCACCCCGAAGACGGTAGTGGGGATGATCGATCATCAGGCCGGGGCCGGACAGGATCGTTCCCGTGACCGAGCCTGAGACCAAGAGCAAGACCAAGAGCAAGATCGCAGCCCAGCGCACCGACGCCGCCCCGACCCGCGTCCGGCACGCCCGTCGCGCCGCCCTGGCCGTGGCGGCCGCCGTCCTGGCCGGCCTGGCCGTGCCCACCACCGCGGGCGCCGCCACCGGCCGGGACCCGGGCGACGCCGCTCCGGTGCCCGCCCGCTACACCCACCAGACGCTGAACTGGCAGCCCTGCGCCCGGCAGCCCGCCCTGGACTGCGCCACCATGGCCGCCCCGCGCGACTGGCACCACCCCGGTGTCGACGCCGATCTGACCATCGCCGTCTCCCGGCACCGCGCGACCGGCCCGGCCGAGCGCAAGGGCACCCTGCTGATGGCGGCCGGCGGCCCCGGCGGCACCGGCCTGCTGCGCCCGGCCAATCTGGCCGCCGGCGCCCCGGCGGTCGCCGCCGCGTACGACATCGTCGGCTTCGACCAGCGCGGGGTCGGCGAGAGCACCAAGGCGGTCTGCCAGACCGAGGCGGAGATGCAGGAGTTCCTGGCCGGCGACTACCGCGACCAGTCCCCCGCCGCGATCGACCGCGTCATCGCCAACTCCAGGAAACTGGCCGCCAGTTGCCAGGAGCGCAGCGGCGACCTGATCCCCTACCTGACCACCGAGCAGACCGCCCGCGACATCGACCTCTTCCGCGGCCTGCTCGGCGAGCGCAAGATCGGCTACTACGGTCCTTCCTACGCCTCGATGATCGGCGCCTACTACGCGACGCTCTTCCCGCACCGGGTCGAACGGATGGTGCTGGACAGCAACATCGGCTTCGACGGCACCTGGGAGAAGTACGAGCTGGGCCAGCCGATGAGCTTCCAGCGCCGCTTCGACGAGGACTTCGTGCCCTGGCTCGCGGCGCGGGACACCACCTACCACTGGGGCTCGACGCCGGAGCAGGTGCGGGCGCACTGGGAGCAGCGGCGCGCCGCGCTGCACGATTCCCCCATCGTCGAGGGCTCGGTGACGATCGGCCCGAACCAGCTGGACAGCCTCGCCATGTCGGCGATCTACCGGGCGTCCGACTTCCCGGAGCTGGCCCGGATGCTGGCCGCCGTCGACAACTGGCAGGGCCTCGACCCGGCGGCCAGGGCGGCGGCCGCGAAGATCTTCGGCAGCTACCTCTCCCCGGAGTTCCTCGCCGAGTACTTCGCCGTGACCTGCAACGACACCCCGTGGACCAGGGACCTGGACACCTGGATCGAGCGCGGCGCCGAGAACACCGCCCGCTGGCCGCTGGCCGGTGCCCGGACGCTCGCCTTCAGCGCGGTCTGCGCCGCGTGGCCGGTCGCCCCGGCGCCGGAGGTCAAGGTGACGGGCTCCCGTCTGCCGACCACGCTGATGCTCAACTCGGTGCACGATCCGGCGACGTACTACGAGGCGGCGCTCGGCGCCCATCGCGCGCTGCGCGGCTCCAGGCTGGTCACCGTCACCGGGAGCGGCGACCACGGCCAGTACCCCACGTCCAACACCTGCGTCAGCGGGGTGGTCGAGCGGTACCTGCTGGACGGCGAGGCGCCCGCTCGCGACCTCACCTGCCCCTCGCCGCAGGCCGGTTGACCAACCGGGTGCTCAACTCCCGGGCCGGGAGCGCAGCCTGGCCCGGAGCCAGGAGAGCCCGACCGCCAGCCCGGCGAAGCCCCCGACGGCGAGCTTGATCCCGGCCTTGGCGACGATCCAGCCGATCCACGGCACGGACCAGCCCAGCCAGTGGAACACCGCCAGCAGTACTGCCGCACCGCACACCGCCGCGAGCACGGTGACCGCGACGGCCGCCGGCCGGGAGAGCTCCCGCGGGCCGTCGGCGCGCTCCCCCGCGGCCGTGTCGTCCGCCTCGCCGGCCGGGCTGTCCACCATCTCGTTCGTGTCCCCCACAGTCATGCGGCGATGATACGCGTCAGCGGCAGGCGTGGTGGGTGTCGCCGAGGTGCTCGCCGGTCTCGCCGTCGGGGAAGCTGACGGCGAGGGTGACGCGGTACTCGTGGACGTCCTCCCGGTGGCCCGGCACCCGCGCCCAGGCCAGCGAGTGCACCTCGGCCTCGGGGGCCTGCCGGCACCAGGCGGCGGCCTCCTCCAGGACGGTGGCGGCCGACCGCCCGGTGCACACCACGGCGGTGTACGCGGCGACCGCGACGTCCCCACCGGTGCGACGGGCGCGCGACACCGCCCGGACGGCCGCGGCGGCCTGGGTCAGGTCACGGGCCAGGTCGTCCACCACCCGAGGGGGCGCCGGCAGGACGACCGCTCCCTCGGCGAGGGTCTCCGGCAGGTTCGCGCTCACGGTCTGGACCTCCATCCGCATCATCACGCGGCACAGCATGCCGGGCGGTGATTCCTGGCATGCCCACTTTCACCAGAACGTCACCCGTCCAGGGCCGAGTCGGGGCGGCGCCCTGGCGCCCCGGCGCCCGCCCTGGTAGGGGGCGCCGGGCCGGGCGCCCGACGTTCCGGCAGGTCAGGAGGGCGGACGGTGGGCGCCGCCGGGGAGCCCGAAACGCCGCGCACGCACCACCCCTGTGCTCCGAACCGCCGTTCCGGCGCCCGGGAGCGCCCGTCCCGCCGCGGTGACCCTTCGGTCAACTTTCCGCAGCGAAAGGTGAGTTGGCACTGGACGGCGGAAGGGGGCGGCCGGCGGCGGGGCCCCGGAACGGCGCGGCACCCGGCGGCACCCCCGCTGAAGTGCCGAGTTAACCCCTCGGAGGGCCCCGGTCCGCCTCCCGGTCACCCTGTCCCTGTCAGATCGTCGTGATACTAATCGTCCCGGCGGCGGGCCCGGCCCTCGGCCGGACGGGCACGATGACGACAGCTCAACCGTTCCGGGATGGTCCGGGCGGCGACGGGGAGGGGTAGCGGATGACGGTGCGGATCGGCAAGGCCGAGGGCGGACGGAAGCTCCGGATCGGCAAGCGGCTCACGGGCACGGCGGCGGCCTTCGTCGCGCTGGCCGCGCTGACCGGTTCTCAGGTGACGGGCATCGGGCTCGCCCCGGTCGCGGTCGCCGACGCCGGTCCGGCGAACGGCGCCGACGGCCAGGGCGTCGGCCGTTCCCTGCCCGACGGCAGCCCCTCGACGGACGTCCCCGGCACCTTCGGCACCGGCGTCCCGGCCGACGGCGGCGGCACCGTCCAGCTCCCGCAGCCGCCCGGCACGCTGCCCGGCACGACCTCGGCCGGCCCGTTCGCGGCCACCGGCCCCGCACTGCCCGCCACCGTCCTCGCCGCCTACCGCCAGACCGAGGCCTCGCTGGCGCAGCGTTCGCCGGGCTGCCACCTGCCCTGGCAACTGCTCGCCGCGATCGGCCAGGTCGAGTCCGGCCAGGCCAACGGCGGCCGGGTGGACGCCGCCGGCACGACCCTGACGCCGATCCTCGGCCCGGCGCTGGACGGCAACGGCTTCGCCGCGATATCCGACACCGACGGCGGCCGCTACGACGGCGACTCCCGCTGGGACCGCGCCGTCGGGCCGATGCAGTTCATCCCGTCCACCTGGGCCTCCTGGGGCGTGGACGCCAACGGCGACGGCAAGGCCGACCCGAACAACGTCTTCGACGCCGCCGAGGCGGCCGGCCGCTACCTGTGCGCGGGCGGCCGCGACCTCGCCGACCCGGCGCAGCTCGACCGGGCGGTGCTCAGCTACAACAACTCGGGCGAGTACCTGCGGACGGTGCGCAACTGGATGGCGCACTACGGCAGCGGCACGGTGACAACCGTCCCGAACCGCCCCGGGTCCCCGGTCCCGCCCACCTCGCTGCCCACGCCGAACCCGCCGGGGCTCCCGAGCCTCCCCGGGGGCGGTGGCCCGAGCACGACCGCGCCCAGTACGGACCCGCAGCCGACCGTACCGGTCACGCCCGCCCCGGAGCAGTCGCCGAGCGCCCGGCCGACGACGACCCCGAGCGCCACCGCCACGCCCACGCCCGGCGGTTCGGCCTCGCCCTCCGCGACGCCGACGACCACCCCGAGCGGCGGCACCTCCCCCACGGCGACCCCGACCGGCACGCCCACGGGCACCCCGACCGGTACGCCGACCACCTGCCCGGACCCGTCGGCCACGCCGACCGGCACGCCCACCCCGACGGGCTCCCCGTCGCCGACCGCCACGCCCACCGGCACCCCGACGGCAACGCCCCTCCCGGGCTGCCCCACCCCCGGCCCGACCGCGACCCAGACCCCGGGGGCGGCCGCCGGCACCACCCCCGGCTCCGCGTTCTCGCCGTCGGCGGCCCCGACGAAGTGACCCGAGGGGCGCGGTTCCTTCCCGGGAACCGCGCCCCACGGCTCGTCACGGGCGCCCCACGGCTCGTCACGGGCGGCCCCGCCCGGGCTTGTCACGACCTCCCTGCCTCGTCCCGGCCCACGGAGTCGAACACCGAGCAGCGCCGACCGACCGTCGGCAGCGGCTCCCCGGCGCGGGGGTGGATCTCCACCGGGCCGGTGAGCGCGCTCTTCCCGCCGCCGAACGCCCCCCGTGCCGACGCTCCGCGTCCGGGCCGACCCGCTACCGCGTCCCGGCCGCGCGGTGCTCGCGCCAGCGGCCGAGCATCCCGTGCAGCTCGTCGATCATGAACTCGAAGAAGGCGGCGCTCTCCGCCAGCCGCTCCCCCGCCACGGTGCCGGCGCCGACGGTGGCCTCGCCGTCGCGCAGCACCCGGATCCAGCGCAGCATGATCTCGTCGCGCCGGGTCAGCGACTCGAACCAGACGTCGTTGAGCACCCGGTAGCGGTCCCGCCGGGAGCCGGGCTCGCGCTCCTTGGCGACCAGGCCGACCTGGATCAGGTAGCGCATCGCGCCGGACACGGCCGCCGGGCTGATCCGCAGCCGTTCGGAGAGTTCGGCGGAGGTGAGCACTCCGCTCTCCTCCGCCATCAGGCAGGAGAAGATCCGGGACGGCATCCGGCCCATGCCCGCGACCACCAGCTCCGCGGCGAAGCGCTCGACGAAGTCCGACAGCGCCTTGCCCTCGCGCTCCTCCTCGGGCTCCCCCGGCCCCTTCGTTCCCTGCACCACCCTGAGCCCCTTTCCGGTGATCACTCGTCCCTGTCGAACTTTAACGCTTCCCAATATTCACGTTTTTCTGAAACTACGATAGCTTCACAACCATGACCAAGGCCATCACCCTGTCCGGCCTCCGCAAGACCTTCGGCCGGACCACCGCGCTGGACGGCCTCGACCTCACCGTCGAGACCGGCGAGGTCCACGGCTTCCTCGGGCCCAACGGATCCGGGAAGTCCACGACCATCCGCGTCCTGCTCGGCCTGCTGCGCGCCGACGGCGGAAGCGCCCGCATGCTCGGCAAGGACCCGTGGCACGACGCCGTCGAGCTGCACCGCCGCCTCGCCTACGTGCCCGGCGACGTCGAGCTCTGGCCCAATCTCACCGGCGGCGAGGCCATCGACCTGCTCTCCCGGCTGCGCGGCCGGCTCGACCGCCGCCGCCGCGACGAGCTGATCGAGCGCTTCGCCCTCGACCCGACCAAGAAGGGCCGCAGCTACTCCAAGGGCAACCGGCAGAAGGTCGCCATCGTCGCCGCGCTCGCCTCCGACGCCGAGCTGCTGCTGCTCGACGAGCCGACCTCCGGCCTCGACCCGCTGATGGAGGTGGTCTTCCAGGACGTCGTGCGCCGGGCCAAGGAGGACGGCCGCACCGTCCTGCTCTCCAGCCACATCCTGGACGAGGTGGAGAAACTGGGCGACCGGGTGAGCATCGTCCGGCACGGCCGGGTCGTGCAGAGCGGCTCCCTCGACGAGCTGCGCCACCTCACCCGCACCACCGTCGAGGCCCGGACCCTGCGCCCGGTCCCCGGACTGGAGGCGCTGACCGGCGTGCACGGCCTGCACACCGAGGGCGACCGGGTCCGGTTCGCCGTGGACGGCGCCCAACTCGACGCCGCCGTACGGCTCCTGAGCGCGGCCGGACTGCGCGGCCTGCTCAGCCACCCGCCCACGCTGGAGGAGCTCATGCTGCGCCACTACGGCGACGAGCCGGCCGCCGACGGGCACCGCGCCGACGGCGAGGCCCTGCGATGACCGCCACCGCCGCCGAACCGGCCACCGGCCGCGCCGCCGCTCCTCGCCGCACGGCGACCCGCACCACCCTGGCCGGCACCACCGCGCTGCTCCGCTTCGCCCTGCGCCGCGACCGGCTGCGGCTGTCCGCCTGGGTGCTCGGCCTCTGGCTGGTCACCCTGTCCACCGCCAACAGCGTCCACACCCTCTACCCGACCGCCGCCGAGCGCGCCTCCATCGCCCACGGCTCGGACAACCCGGCGATGCTCGCGATGAGCGGACCGGCCCACTACCTGGCCGACTACACCTGGGGCGCCATGCTCGGCCACCGGATGCTCGGTCTGCTGGCCGTCCTGGCCGGGCTGCTGAGCGTCCTCACCGTCACCCGGCACACCCGGGCCGAGGAGGAGAGCGGCCGCGCCGAACTGCTCCGCTCGGCCGCCGTCGGCCGGCACGCCCCGCTCGCCGCCGCCCTGGCCACCGCCGCCGTCGCCGACCTCGCGCTCGGCCTGCTGCTCGCGGCCGGCCTGCCCGCGCTGGGCGTCCCCGGCCTCACCGCCGGCGGATCGGCGCTGTACGGCGCCGCGACCGCCCTCGCCGGGCTGCTGTTCGCCGCGGTGGCCGCCGTCACCGTCCAGCTCGGTGCGCACGCCCGGACCGCCTCCGGGCTCGCCCTCGCCGTGCTCGGCGGCGCGTACGCGCTGCGCGCGGCCGGGGACGCCGGCTCGGGCGCGCTCTCCTGGGCCTCCCCGATCGGCTGGCTGCAGCGCAGCTACCCCTTCGTGGACGACCGCTGGTGGCCGCTGCTGCCCGCGCTCGCCCTGGCCGCCGCGACCGCCGCCGCCGGGTTCGCGCTCAGCAGCCGCCGCGACCACGGCGCCGGCCTGCGCGCCGCCCGTCCCGGCCCGGCCACCGGCGGCCCGGCCCTGGGCACCCCGTTCGGCCTGGCGCTGCGCCTGCACCGCGGTCTGTTCGGCGGCTTCGCGGCCGCCCTGCTGCTGGTCGGCGCGATGTACGGCTCGCTGCTCGGCGACGCCGACTCGATGCTGGGGGACGTCGACCGGATCCGGGAGGCGCTGGAGCGGCTCGGCGGACACACCCTCGCCGACTCCTACGCCGCGCTGACCATGCTGGTGGTCGCCGTGCTCGGCGGCGTCCACGCGGTGCTCGCCACGCTGCGCCCGCGTGCCGAGGAGAGCGCCGGACGGGCGGTGCCGGTGCTGGCCACCGGCGTGTCACGGTCGGCCTGGCTGGGCGGGCACCTGGCGGCGGCCCTGCTGGGCTCCACCGCCGTCCTGCTGGCGGCGGGCGTGGGCTTCGGCCTGGCCGGGGCGCTGTCCAGCGGCGACGGGGGCGCGTTCCTGCGGCTGACCGGCGCGGCACTGGCCTTCGCGCCCGCCCAGTGGGTGACGGTGGGTTTCGCCGCCGCGGTGTACGGCTGGCTGCCTCGGGCCGCGCCGCTGGCCTGGCTGGTGCCCGGGTACGCCTTCGTGATCGGCTACCTGGGCCCGCTGCTCGACCTCCCCGCGGGCCTGGAGCGGCTCTCCCCGTACGGCCGGGTGCCCCGGCTCCCGGCGGCCGCGATGGACTGGGCGCCGCTCGCCGTGCTCACCCTGGTCGCGGCCGCCCTGATCGCCCTGGCCCTGGCCGGGTTCCGGCGCCGCGACATCGACTGACGCCGGGGCTCGGGGGCTCGCGGCTCCGGCCCGACAGGGCGTCAGGACGTCGGAAGGCCGGAACGCCGGGGAGCCGGGGAGCCGGAACCCGCCACGGGCGATCAGAGGTGCTTGACCAGCTCCGGCATCAGGTCCTGGAAGGTCCGCCCACTGGCCGGCTGGCCGATCGCGGCCATCTGCCAGCCGGTCTCCGTGCGCTGCACCTTGGCCATGATCTGCGCGGTGTACGGGCCGCCGCCGGTGAGCGTGTAGCGCGCCAGCTCGACGCCGGTGGTCTCGTCCACGAGCCGGCAGAACGCCGCCTCGACCTCCTGGAAGGTCTGCCCGGTGAAGGAGTTGACGGTGAAGACGATCTGGTCGACCTCGGCGGAGACGGTGGTCAGGTTGACCGTGATCGACTCGTCGTCGGTCGCGTCGCCCGCGCCGCCGACCAGGTTGTCCCCGCTGTGCCGGACCGAACCGTCGTTGCTGTTGAGGTGTTGGAAGAACACCACGTCCACCGGTCGCCCCTGGGCGAACAGCACCGCCGAGGCGTCCAGGTCGATCTCCCGGCCGGCGGCGAGCAGCTTGGCGAGGAAGCCCTTGCGCTCCGCCGCCTTCCAGCCGAGGCCCATCCGGACCAGGCTCAGCTGCCCACCCCCCGGCTTCTCCAGGCTGATCTTCTGCCCCTTGGCCAGCGAAACGCTCATCGCGTCCTCCTCCGTTCTGCCACCGTCCGTGCCGCGAATCTACAGCACTGTAGAGAATTTATGATCATCGACGGTGCCCTGCGAGCACCTGTACCCCGTACTCCCCCGGACCTCACCCCGACAACGGTCCGCACACTGAGGGAACCGGCGGTCCGACGTCTGGCGTAGCCGTGGACCGCGACCGGACGGCCGGGGCGGCACACGGTCTAGGGTCGGCCCCGGGACGGCGCCCGGCAGCACCGACGCGCCGTCCACGCGCCGATCGCGGTGCCCACGCCTCACCGTGCCCACGACGGAGAAGTACCCACGACTCGCAGTGCTCACGACCGTTCCCGGGCCGTGCCGACGCGCGCCGCCCGCTCTCGCTGGGGGGACCACCATGCCCGAGCAGCACGAAGGAACCGAACGGCACGACGGAACCGAACAGCACGCAGCACCGCAGCGACCGGAGGGATCCCGCCTCGGCCGGCGCCGGCTGCTCCGGGCCGGCCTCGGCGCCGGCGGCGCGCTGGCCACCGTCCGGCTGCTGCCCGGCGGCACGGCCTGGGCCGCCGCGGCACGGGACCACGAATTCGGCACGGCGCAGTACGACGGCCTCTGGCCGTCCTCCCACGCCGGGCTGCGCGCCGGAGCCGCCGCACAGACCTGGCCGGACTGGGCCCGCTACGCCCGCATCGCCGACGGCACCTTCAACGAGCCCGCAGACATGCAGAGCGCCGTGGACGCCCTCAAGGCGCAGGAGGTCAGCGTCATCGAGCTGGACACCCTGCTCTCCGACTGGCTCACCGACGCCCAGTTCGCCGCCCACATGGCCGAGGTGAAGCAGTTCACCGGCCTGGCCCACGCGGCCGGCCTCAAGGTCGTCATGTACTACCCGTCGCTGGAGCTGATCTCCCCCGGCGGGGAGAAGGGCCGCTCCTTCTACAAGAACGACCAGGGCAAGAACTGGGTCCAGCGCGACCTCGCCGGCAAGCCCAACGTGTTCTACGGCAGCGTGGTGGTCTGGGTCGACCCGGGCGACGAGAGCGTCTGGCTCAGTCCCAACTCGCCCTGGCGGGACTACTACCTCAACCGGATCAAGGGCGTGGCCGCGACCGGCGTGGACGGCATCTGGCCGGACGTCCCGATCTACTTCGACGGCGTGCTCTCCTGGTGCGACGCCTCCACCTGGGGCGCGGCCGCGTTCAAGGCCGACACCGGCCTCGCCCTGCCCAAGGCCGCGAACTTCGCCGACCCGGTCTTCCGCCGCTACGTCGAGTGGCGCCACCGCAACCTGCTCCGGTTCCAGCTGGACATCGCCGACGCCGGCCGCTCGGTCAACCCCGACCTGGTCACCTTCGTCGAGACCGTGTCGATGGACTACCGCTACGCCACCTCGATCGGCCTGGACGGCGGCTACCTGCGCCAGGCCCCCGGCGCCGTCGGCCAGGTCTGGGAGGTGGACATCCTCGGCAACTACGACGGCATGCGGCACGCCACCGCCGCCGACTGGGTCTGCCTGATCTCCATGTACAAGTACGCCCGCGCCGCCAGCGGCACCAAGCCGGCCTGGGCGTTCTCCTACGGCTGGCAGGCCGACGACGCCTCGCTGGTGATGTCCCAGCTGATCGCGGCCGGCTGCAACCCGTACGAGGTGAAGACCCCGTTCAAGAACGACACCGTGGACGCCGCGATGCGCACCCGGATGTACCGCTTCGTGCGCACCAACCAGACCAGGCTCTACGACCCGGTGTCGATCGCGCGGGTCGGCGTCTACCACTCCGCGCCGTCCCGGGACTACGTGTCCCCCGGCGAGGGCAACGGGATGTACGTCAACGCCACGGCCCCGGCCGGGATCACCGACTGGTGGGGCGGCGACGACCCGGAGATGAGCTGCGCCTCGCTGCCCTGGCTCGGCGAGTTCCGGGGCACCGTCAAGGCGCTGGTCTACGCCCACGTCCCGTTCGACACGGTGCCCAGCCCCGGCCTGACCGCCGACGACCTGGCCCGGTTCAAGGTCCTGCTGCTGCCCAACCTCCAGGCGGTGTCGGACGCCGAGGCGGCGCTGCTGCGCGGGTTCGTCGCGGCCGGCGGGACGATCGTGATCACCGGCCCGGCACCCACCGCGCTCGACGAACTGGGCGGCCAGCGCACCGAGTTCGCGCTCTCCGACGTGCTCGGCCTGCGCAGGGCCGACCCATTGCCCGCCACCAGGCAGAACTCCTACGGCAGCGGCAGCTGCTGGTACGTCAAGGCGCTGCCCGGGCTGAGCTACCTCACCAGGACCGACCAGGCCTCGGCCGACCAACTGCTCACCGCCGTCCGCCAGTCCGCCCCGCCGGAGGTCACCCTCGCCGGGGACCGCCGGATCTTCCTGGACGCCCGGCGGCTCGGCGCCGACACCGTCGTCCACCTGGTGAACTTCACCAACTTCGGCGACACCCCGGCGGCGTTCCGCAGCACGCCCGCCAACTGCACGCTCTCCTGGGCCCTCCCGGCCGGGGCGAGCGTCTCCGCCGTCACCGTCGCGAGCCCGGACGGCACCGACCCGGCGCCCAAGGCCGTCCCGTACACCGTCACCGGCGGGACGGTCAGCGTGCCGCTGACCGTCGCGCAGTACTCGGTGGTGACGATCACCGTCGGCCAGGCCGTCTAGCGAACCGGCGCCGGGATGCGCCAGAGGGCGGCGGGGCCGGCCTCGCCGCCCGGGGCGGACTCGAAGGCGATCCACCGCCCGTCCGGGGACCAGCTCGGCGCGCCGTCGTAGGCGCCGTCGTCGAGGGTCACCCGGACGGGAGTGCCGCCGGCCGCCTCCAGCACGAAGACCTGGGCGTTCGGCAGGTCGCCCAGGGTGGAGGAGAAGACCAGGAAGCGGCCGTCCGGGGACCAGCTCGGGTCGGTGTGCTCGCCCGGCGACCCGGTGACCTGCCGCAGTCCGCCGCCGTCCGGGTCCACCGTCCACAGCGACCAGTCCTCGCGGCCCGCGCTCCGCCGCTGGAAGACGATCCGGTCGCCCGTCGGGGACCAGTTCGGCTGCCGGTTGTCGGTGCCGGTGCCCCGGCCGTCCACCAGCAGGACGGGAGCGCCGCCGCCGCGGCGGACCTTCCAGAGCGAGTCCTGTTGTTCGGCCGCGTCGCCCGGCACGGCGGCGTGCTCCGGCTCCCGGCTCTGCTGGAAGACGATCCACTCGCCGTCCGGGGAGAAACTCGGCTCGCTGTAGCCGCTGGCGTCGGCGTGCCCGGTCACCCGCTCGGGGGCGCCGCCCGGCCGCATCAGCCAGATCTCGTCGTGCCCGGACTCCCGGTCGGTGGCGAAGGCGAAGGCGTCGGCGGCCGCGTTCCAGCTGGCGCCCGGGAGGTTGACGGCCGCCCGGTCGGGGTCCGCCACCACGGTGCGCGGGGCGCCGCCGTCCAGCGGCAGGACGCCGAGGGCGGCGGCACCCTTGTTGTAGCCCCCGCTGAACTCGGTCAGCAGGACGGAGCGGCCGTCCGGGGAGAAGGCCGGGTTCTGCGCGCTGCGGCCGCCCCCGGCGCGGTAGAGCAGCTGGGCGCCGTCGGCGCGACGCTCGGCACCGGCCGGGGGCGCGGCGGCCGGGGGCACGGCGGCCGAGGGCACGGCGGCCGGGGGCACGGCGGCCGAGGGCACGGCGGCCGAGGGCACGGCGGCCGGGGGCACGGCGGCCGAGGGCGGGCCGGTCGGCGACGCGCCGACCGGCCCGGGCCCCGGCCGCTCCTCGTCGGCGGAGCCGGAGCCCGGACCCGCACCACCGCAACCGGCCAGCAGCAGCGCGGCGGCGACGACCACGGCCGCCGGAAGAACGCGAATCCTCATGGCTCACACGCTAGTTGACGCTTCGTCAACCGTCGTACGCCGCCGGGCGGACCGGGCTCCGCCGGACGGCAGGTGCCGCCGGCCTCCCCGAGGACCGGCGGCCGGGAGTCACCCGGCGCCGCGCTCCAGCCGCACCAGCGCGTCCACCGCGACCCGTCCGCCCGCGCCGGCCCCACCGCCCTTGTGCCCGGGCTCGCCGCCGACCGTACGGTGCACCCGCTCGGCCCGGACGGGGCGCAGCCCGCGGTCGGCGAGGTCGGCCAGGACGTCCTCGGGGGTGAAGAGCACGGCCGGGTCCTGCGGGCCGCCGACGCCCTCGGTGAGGTTGCTCAGGTCGTGCCCGATGACGAGCAGGGTGCCGCCGGGGGCGAGCGCGTCGGCGGCGCGGCGCAGCGCGGCCCGGCGGCCCGAGGCCGGGATCTGGAGGTAGGCGACCAGGACGAGGTCGTAGCCGGCGGCGGGGGCCTCGAAGGCACGGGCGTCGCCGTGGCGCCAGGTGAGCCGGTCGGCGACCTCGTCGGGCAGGTCGGCGGTGAGCCGTTCGGCGCGCTCCAGGGCGACGGCGGAGAAGTCCAGTCCGGTGACCTCCCAGCCCTGGGCGGCCAGCCAGATGGCGTTGCGGCCCTCTCCGGCGGCGAGGTCGAGGGCGTGGCCGGGGGTGCGGCCGGTCAGTTCACGGACCACCCACTGGTTGGGCGCCGCGCCCCACACCAGCTCGCTCGCGGCGTAGCGGTCGTCCCAGTCCTGGCTGTCCATCGCGCCTCCTGCGTTCGACGGGCCTGCTCGTACCGGCCAACCTACCGGGCCCGCGCCACCCCGGCCGCCGCTGTCCGGGGCCGCCGCTGCCGGGGCCGGAGGCGGTCCAGCGGGCGGACACCCTTGACGGCGAATATTGGTCCAGTCCAATCTGTTCAGTCGTGACGTGCACGGGCCGGCAGCCCGTCGTGTCCGCGCACCGCTCGTCAGCACGTGTCACCAGCCCGCGCGCCCCCACCGCGCCCGGGCCGGCTCCCCTCGGCCCGTCCGGGCCACCGCACCGCCGGAACCCCCACACATCCGGAGGACCCACCGCATGCACGATCGCGTCATGCCCGCACGGCCCGCCAACCCCGCCGGGGAGCGTGCCGGCCGCCGGGCCGCCCAGCGCAGACGGGCCACCGCACTGGCCCTGGCCGCCACCCTGACCACCAGCGGCGCCGCCATCGCCCTGACCTTCGGCTCCGCCTCGGCCGCCCCGGTCAACCTGCTGGCCAACGGCGACTTCGAGACCGGCACCCTGGCCGGCTGGACCTGCTCCAACGGGTCCGTCGTCACCACCCCGGTGCACGGCGGGAGCCGCGCGCTCGGCGGCGCCGCCTCGGCCGCCGACACCGCGCAGTGCCAGCAGACCGTCGCCGTCCAGCCGAACACCGCGTACACCCTGGCCGGCTGGGTCCAGGGCAGCTACGTCTACCTGGGCGCCACCGGTACCGGCGTCAACTCCTCGGCCTGGACGCCGGGCGGGACCGGCTGGAACCAGCTGATCACCACCTTCACCACCGGTGCCACCACGACCTCCGTCACGGTCTTCACCCACGGCTGGTACGGCACCGGCACGTACTACGCGGACGACCTCACCCTGACCGGCCCGGCCGGGCCCACCGCGACCGCCAGCCCCACGGCCACCGCCAGTCCGACCGCCACGGCCAGCCCGACCGCGAGCCCCACCGCGACCGGCAGCCCGACCGCCACCGGCAGCCCGACGGCGACCAACAGCCCGACCGGCACCCCCACGACCACCACCCCGACCCCGACGGCCACCGCGAGCGGCCCGGCCGGGGACGGCAAGGTCACCACCCCGACCGGCTTCGCGGTCACCAGGACGACGTCCAACGCGGTGGTGCTCACCTGGCAGCCCTCCACCCTCACCAGCGGTGACGGCGCCGTCGCCTACAAGGTGTGGTCCAACGGCCAGCTCGTCGCCACCTCGATGGGCACCTCCGTCGCGGTCAGCTCGCTGCTGCCGGGCAAGAGCTACACCTTCAGCGTCCAGGGCTACTCCGGCGGCCACGCCTCCGCCCAGTCCGCCCCGGTGAGCACCACGACCGCGGCCGCCCCGGCCCAGCAGCCGGTCCGCTCGGCCTACTTCGACCAGTGGGGCGTCTACGAGAACGCGTACAACGCGAAGAACGTCGACACCAGCGGCGCGGCGGCCAAGCTGGACGTCGTCCACTACGCGTTCGCCAACATCGACCCGACGAAGTTCACCTGCTTCCAGGCGGTGAAGGCCTCCGACTCGGCCAACGAGTCCAACCCGAACGCCGGTGACGGCGCGGGCGACGCCTACGCCGACTACCAGGCCGACTACGGCGCCGGCACCAGCGTGGACGGCAGCAGCGACACCTGGGAGCAACCGCTCAAGGGCAACTTCAACCAGCTCCGGCAGCTGAAGGCCAAGTACCCGAACCTGCGCTTCACCATCTCGATCGGCGGCTGGACGTACTCCAAGTACTTCTCCGACGCGGCGGCCACCGACTCCTCCCGCAAGGCCTTCGTCTCCTCCTGCGTCGACATGTTCCTCAAGGGGAACCTGCCGACCGGCGTGGCCGGTGACGCCTCCGGCGGCCCGGCCTCGGCGGCGGGCCTCTTCGACGGCGTCGACCTCGACTGGGAGTACCCGGGCTCGGCCGGCGGCCACACCGGCAACCACTACTCCGCGGCCGACAAGCAGAACTACACCCTGCTGCTCAAGGAGTTCCGCACCCAGCTGGACGCCCTCGGCGCCGCCCAGGGCAAGCGGTACCTGCTGACCGCCGCGCTGCCCAGCGGCCAGGACAAGGTCGCCCAGCTGGAGACCGACAAGATCGGCGCCTACCTGGACTACGCCGACGTGATGTCCTACGACATGCACGGCGCGTGGGACGCCACGGGCCCGACCAACCACCAGGACCCGCTGCACGACAGCCCGGCCGACCCGACCACGCCGATCACCCCGGGCACCCGCAAGTACAACGTGGACACCACGATCGCCGCGTACACCACCGGCCTGCCCGAGTACGGCATCCCCGGCGGCTTCCCGGCGAACAAGATCGTGCTGGGCATCCCGTTCTACTGGCGCGGCTGGACCGGTGTCCCGGCCGGCTCCAACTACGGCCTGTACCAGAGTGCGACCGGCCCGACGGCGAAGAAGCCGCTGAGCCAGGAGGCCGGCCTGGCCGCCTGGAAGGAGCTCAACCCGACGGCGGCGCAGACCCACTGGGACCCGGTCACCCAGAGCAGCTGGGTCTACGACGGCACCAACTTCTGGACCGGCGACACTCCGCAGGCCGTCCAGGCGCGCGGGGCCTACGCCAAGAGCAAGGGCCTGGGCGGGCTGTTCGCCTTCTCCCTGGAGAACGACGACGCCTCCGGCACGATGCTCAACTCGATGGACAGCAGCCTGCGCTGAGGTTCTTTCGGCCAGGAGCGAGGGAGTGCAGGAGCGGCGTCCCGCGGGGAAACTCCGCGCGGCCCGTCCGCGCCTCGGTGCCTCGACCGCCCGAGAGCCGGGGCGGCTCAGCGCGGCGGAACCGGGTCCGTCCCGCCCGCGCCCGGGCGGCAGCGCAGCAGCCGTCCGGCCGTCAGCCGGGCCCCGCGCAGCGCGCCGTGCCGGTGCAGTGCCTGCACCGCGTAGGTCGAGCAGGACGGCGTGTACGGGCAGCAGGCCGGACGCCGGGGGCTGACCTCGGTGCGGTAGTGGCGCACCGCGCCGTACAGCACTCCGGCCGCGAACCCGCGCGGGGCGGGGGCCGACGGGTCGGCCGTCCGGCGTCCGCGCGCGCCGGTGAGGGCGAACCGGACGCCGGAGACCATCATCACCGGGATCAGGGCGATCAGGCAGGGGTCGGCGATCTCGCAGCAGCCGTCGAGGCAGCAGTCGGTACCCTCGTCCCGGAGGTGCTTGCGCCGCCGGGCCTTGGCCTCGTCCTCCGGGCGGTAGCGCTTCCGGTACTCCTCCCACATCCGGCGCTGCTTCTTCCGCCGGAGCCTTTCCGAGGTGGGCAGCCACAACCAGGCGCGCTCCGGGCGGGCCGGCGGGTAGTGGGCACCGAGATCCGGCGTCGGGTCGGACACTGCTGAGAATCCCCTTGTTCCTTCCGCCGGGGCCGACCCCGACGATCCGGGCCAGATTATCCGAAGATCACCTGGCCGGATCCCGGCGGAGGCCGAGCCGACACCGAGCCGGCACCGAGCGGATTCCGCCCGCTCAGCCGCCGAGGTTGAGCGAGGGGAAGAGGTCCTCGAACGGCTGGGTGGTCACCGACACGCTCCGGGAGAACGGATTGTCGAAGTCCCAGATCATGAACAGCAGGAAGGCGATCAGCACGCTGAAACAGAGCGCCAGGGTCAACTCCCGCGGCGTGCGCCGGATCTGCAGCGCGAACAGCATGCCGACGGTCACCACCGCACCACCGATCAGACCGAGCCAGACCACCCCGGGCATCGTCGGCCCGGCGTTCTGCCCGCGCGAATTGCGGGCCTCCGAGGCCTCGCTGACCCGGTCCATGATCGGCTGGTAGGACTGCGACTCCAGGTCGGAGGCGGGCGCCCGGGTGGCGACGTCGTTCTGGAGCTTCTGGAGCAGCTGGTCGCCCTTCTCGGTGATCGCCCCGTTCTCCTTCATGTAGTCCCACTCGGTGTTCACGACGTACGAGACGTAGGCGTCCACGTCGGCCCGGACCTGGTCCCGGAACTCCACCGGGTAGATCACCGCGCGGTCGCTCACCTCGCGCAGCGACTGCGCCTCGCGGAACAGGTCGTCCTGTGCGGCGCCGCGCGCCTCCCAGACACCCGCGATGGCGAGACCGAGGACGATCGCGTAGACCACCCCGATCATCATCGTGATGTACTCGATGACGTCCGGGGTCTCGTCGGTGCTCTCCTCGATCGGTCGGCGCTGCCTGAGCACCACCACCGCCACGACGACGGCGCAGGCCGACGCCATGGCGATGATCAACGCCACCCACTCGGACATGGGAACTCCCTTCTCTGACTTGGCTTGTGACGGAAAGGAAAAGGTTCAGGGGGGCGGCCCCGGGCCGACCGGGCCCGGGGCGGGGCAGCACGGGCGGGGCCGCCACCGGCCGGGAGCCGGGCGGCGGACCGCCGGGAGACGGTCAGGACGGACCCGAGCGGCCACCGCGTCCGCGGCCACCGCGACCCGGCCGCAGGGCAGCCGCCGCGATCACGGCGGGAACCATGATCATCAGCATCGTGGTGGTCATCGAGATGCCCTGGTGGTGCCGGGCCATGGGCGCGGGCTTCGTCGCCGGGGCGCGGAACACCGGTCGCGCCGACGGGGTCGGCCACAGCGGGCTCGGACGCACCGCGCTCGGCGAGGCCGCGGGGCTGGGCGCGGCCGGGCTCGGGGCCGCCGGCACGGAGGCCGCGGGCGCCACGGGGGCCGGAACGGGCACAGCGGGCGCGGGGGCGGGCGGGGCGGGCGCAGGGGCGGGCGGCGGCGCGGGGACCGACGGCGGTGCGGGGGCCGGCGACGCCGGGGGCGCGGGTGACGCGGGCGCCGGGGTGGGGGCCGGAGTCGGACCGGGCGACGACGGGGTCGGCGTGGGCACGGTCGGTGACGGCGTGGGGGCCGGACTCGGGCTGGGCGTCGAACTCGGGCTCGGAGTCGCGCTCGGGCTCGGGCTCGGGCTCGGCGATGGACTCGGGCTCGGAGTCGCACTCGGGCTGGGAGTCGGGCTCGGGCTCGGCGACGGCGTGGGAGTGGGCGACGGCGTCGGGGTGGGTGTCGGCGTCGGCGTGGGTGTCGGCGTCGGCGTGGGTGTCGGCGTCGGCGTGGGAGTCGGGGTCGGCGTACCAGTCGGCGTGGGGGTTGGGGTGGGCGTGACGGTGGGGGTCGGCGTCGGCGTGACGGTGGGGGTCGGCGTCGGCGTGACGGTGGGGGTCGGCGTCGGCGTACGCGTCGGCGTGGCTGTCGGGGTCGGCGTACGCGTCGGCGTGGGGGTGGGCGTCGGGCTGGGGCAGGGATGCGGGTGGTGATGGTGGTGGTGGTGCCAGCCGTGGTCCCCCCACCAGTCGTCGTCGGACCAGTCGTCCCCCCACCAGTCGTCGTCGTGGTCGTCACCGCCGTGCCCCGGCCCTGCCTGCCCGGGCCCGGCCTGCCCCTCGACCGGCCGCCCGGGCTCGCCGCGCAACCCCGTCGGGCGCGGGCGCGAGGAGAAGGGCGTCGACGGGAAGGGCATCGAGGGGGTGGGAAGCACGGTCGTGGGCGGCAGGGAGAAGGGCGGCGCGGTGGGCTTCGAAGTCGGCTTCGGGCCGGGTTTGGGCGGGTGGCAGGGGTGGTGCCAGTGCGGCGGCTTGGGCCCGTGGTGCCCCGGACCGCCGGCGCCCGGCGTGACGCCGACTCCGACCTGGACGTCCACGTCCACACCGACGGTCACCTGCCCGCCCGGCCGTACCGACAGCGACACGTCGGTCTCGTCGCACACGCAGACGTCCACCGCCGGACCGCGCGGGGGCCGGCCGGACTGCCCCGCGCCGGAGGCGGTCGCTCCGCCGACCAGTGCGCAGACCGCGACCACGCAGGCCGCCGCGCCGATCAGCCGCACCCGTCGCCCGGGCGCCGCGCCCCCACCGCCGCCGGGCGGTATCCGGCGGATCTGCCGACGCTGGGGCATGGGCTCCACACACCTCTCGGGTCGTCCGGGGAGGACGGAACGGCTCGGGCCGACCGGCCTCAGGGGAATGGGCGGAACGGTCAGGACGGGCAGAAAGATCAGATACGGTCGCATTCCTGACGGACATTCCATCGGGTACGACCAGAAGTGATCAGACATGGTCAGGCGGACGGCCCGCCTTCGGGGGGCGGGCCGTCCGTCATCAGGTCAAACGATCTTCGAGCCGGCCGGTTACGGCCCGCGCCCGCTGTTCCGTGCGCTCAGCTGCGTCGGTGCGCGATCTCCACGTTCTCCAGCACGCCGACCGCGTCCGGCACCAGGATGGCGGTCGAATAGTAGGCGCTGACCAGGTACGAGATGATCGCCTTCTCGTCGATGCCCATGAAGCGGACCGACAGCGACGGCTGGTACTCGTCCGGGATGCCGGTCTGGTGCAGGCCGATGACGCCCTGGTTGTCCTCACCGGTACGGATCACCAGGATCGAGCTGGTGTTCTCCTTGGTGACCGGGATCTTGTTGCACGGCAGGATCGGCACCCCGCGCCAGGCCGGCACCTGCTGCCCGCCGAGGTCGACGTGGGTGGGGTACAGCCCGCGGGCGTTGAACTCCCGGCCGATCGCGGCGATGGTCCGCGGGTGGGCGAGCAGGTAGTCGGGGTCACGGCGACGGTTGAGCAGCTCGTCCAGGTCGTCCGGGGTGGGCGGGCCGGAGTGGGTCTGGATGCGCTGGTCGAAGTCGGCGTTGTTGAGCAGGCCGAACTCCGGGTTGTTGACGATCTCGTGCTCCTGGCGCTCGCGCAGGGCCTCGATCGTCAGCCGCAGCTGGTGCTCGGTCTGGTTCATCGGCTGGTTGTACAGGTCCGCGACGCGGGTGTGGACCTTCAGGACGGTCTGCGCGACGCTCAGCTCGTACTCGCGGGGCTTGAGCTCGTAGTCCACGAAGGCGCCGGGCAGCTCGAACTCGCCGCGGTGGCCGGCCGACATGGCGATCTCGGCCTCGCCGCGCTCGTTCTGCGCCTGGAGCGGCAGGGCCAGGAAGGACTGGAGGTGCTCCTGGAGGCTGGGCGCGTTGTCCCGGATGGCGGCGAAGTCCGCCCGGGTCAGCGTCAGGGCGACACCGGCGGTGGCGGTCTTGGCGGTGAACTCCCAGGTGGCGTCCGGGTTCAGCAGCGCGTCCTCGCCGAAGCGGTCGCCGTCGCCGGCCACGCCGACCACGGTGTCGTCGCCGTACTTGCCGGTGCCGATCTTGTTGACCTTGCCGTGCGCGATCAGGAAGATCTTGTCGGCGGCGTCCCCCTGGGTGGCGAGCACCTCGCCGGGGCCGAAGTCCCGCTGCTGGCAGCGGTCGGCCAGGGCGGTGAGGACGTCCTCCTCCTCGTAGCCGCGCAGCAGCGCCAGCTCGCCCAGCTCCGCCGGGATCACCCGGACCTGGGAGCCGGTCTTGATGAACTCCACCACCCCGTTGCCGACGGCGTAGGTGAGCCGGCGGTTGACGCGGTAGGCGCCACCGGCCGCCTGGACCCAGGGAAGCACCTTGAGCAGCCAGCGGGAGGTGATCTCCTGCATCTGCGGTGCGGACTTGGTCGTGGTGGCAAGGTTCCGGGCAGCGGCTGTCGCGAGGCTCTGCTGCTTGGCCTGCACTGCCTCCGGGCTCGTGTCCACGGTCATCGGCAGGGATCTCCATTCCTGTGATCGGGTCACGCGTCCAGGGGCATACCGGCCCGTCCTGGCGCATGCCATGACGGATCATCAGATCCGCTTACTGGTAGGGGCGTTGGTGTTTCACGCGAAAGGCGGCCGCCGTCTCCGGGCGGCCCATCCGGAACCCTAGATCACCAGGACCCGACCGGGCCCGCACGGAGGCCCACTACCCCCCGATAGGGTGAATCTCGCCCGGTCCGCCCCCACAGTCACATAAACTCCGGGAACATCCGTTCGCCCCTGCGATCCCCGTGCTGCCAAAGGCTTTCCAGTCCCGGCCCGGGCCCTGCCGAACGGCCCGGAGGCCATCGCCGGACGTCAACCCGGCGCACCGTCCCGGCGTCGGCGAGGAGCGCGCGAACCACCCCGGCGACGCGACGGTCCCGGGGGCGCGGAGGTCTCCGGGAACGCGAAGGGCCCGTCAGGTGCCGGCACGGGGGAAGCCGGCACCTGACGGGTGAACGGGGGGCGCGCAGGTCGGGGTCCGCACCGGGGAGGCCCGGCGCCCGCGACGGGCTGCCGATGACGCCGACGGCGCCGACGGTCCCGTCGGGTCAGGCGCAGGCGACCTGGGTACCCGGGATGCCGATGATCCCCGAGTTGTTGGTCTCACCGCCGTTGTACTCGTAGTACAGGTAGGAGTAGAAGTCGATCCGGGTGTCCGGACCGCAGGCCGAATCCGGGGCGACGGCGTACGTCACCGTGAAGGCGCTGCTGGCGCCCGGGGCGAGTGGAACGCTGTAGCGGGCGATGCCGCCGTGGACGTTGTCACTGCACCCGTTGGTCTGGGTGCCGCAGGCGGTCGCGGTGAACTTGAGCCCGTTCTCCAGACTGGTGGCGTAGGTCTCCTGGACACTCTGGTAGACGAACTGGATCGGGGTGTCGTACGGGTTGGTGAGCGTCAGGGAGAGCGTGAACTCGCCGCCCCGGACGGTCGTCTGCTTGTCGGAGACGGCCGTGAGGGGCAGCTGGGTGTCGGCCCGGGCGGCGGGGGCGGCGGCGAGGAGCAGACCGACGACGAGGGCCGGACACGCGGCGAGCGCGGCGCGACTCGGATGTGTTCTGCGCATGACCAAGGAGCGTAGGCCTCGCCTCCGCCCGGGTTGCGTTCCTCGGCCCCGGTCCGTACCGACGCAGGAGCGGCGAACGGACACCGCGCACCCGCCGCCCGCGTTCCGCCCCCACGGGCGTGCCCGGGGCCCTATGCTTCGCCGCTCCTCCCCCGCCCCGTCACCCGCAGGGCGGCAGGATGTCGCAGAGCGCGCCGAGCGCCGCCGGGTAGGCGTGGTCCGGCGGCGTGGCGTAGCCGACCACCAGTCCGTCGACGGCGGGCATCGCCTCCTCGCCGATCGCCGGGTGGCGGTAGTCGGCGAGCCCCTCGACGGCCAGGCCCCGGTAGGCGGCGGCCTTGAGCACCGAGCGCTCGGTGCCCGGCTCCAGCCGGAGCACCGCGTGCAGGCCGGCCGCGATGCCGGAGACCTCGATGTGCGGAGCGCGGGCGGCCAGTGCGGCCACCAGCTGGTCGCGGCGGTCCCGGTAGCGGCGGCGCATCCGGCGCACGTGCCGGTCGTAGCCGCCGGAGTCGATGAAATCGGCGAGGGTGAGCTGGTCCAGGGCGCTGGCCCAGCCCTCGCGTTCGCCCTTGGCGGCGAGCACCCGGTCCACCAGGTGGTCGGGCAGCACCATCCAGCCGAGCCGCAGCGCGGGGGTCAGGCTCTTGCTGGCGCTGCCGAGGTAGACCACCCGTTCGGGGTCGAGCCCCTGGAGGGCGCCGACCGGCTGGCGGTCGTACCGGAACTCCCCGTCGTAGTCGTCCTCCAGGAGCAGCCCGCCGCGCCCGCGCGCCCAGTCGACCACGGCCGCGCGGCGGCCCGGGTGCAGCGGGCCGCCGGTCGGGAACTGGTGGGCGGGGGTGAGCAGGGCCGTCCGGACCTCCGGATACCGGGCCAACTCACCGGTCCGGGCGCCCAGTTCGTCGATCGACAGCGGAACGGTGGCAACGCCCGCGGCGGCCAGCAGCCCGCGGTGGAAGCCCAGCCCGTACGCCTCGACGGCCAGCGGGCCGTGCTCGGCGGGCGGCAGGACGGGTGCGGCGCCGTCGAAGAGCAGCCGCAGCGCGTGGGCGAAGCCGGAGCAGACCACGATCCGGTCGGGGTCGGTGCGCACCCCCCGCGCGCGGGCGAGGTAGTCGGCGAGGACGGTGCGCAGCTCGCGCCGGCCCTGGGGATCGCCGGGCCCGAAGGCCTCGTTGGGGGCGCCGGTGAGGGCCCGGCGGGCGGCGGCGAGCCAGGCGGTGCGCGGAAAGGAGGCGGCGTCGGGCTGCCCCTGCCGCAGGTCGTGGGTGGGGCCGGGGCGGCGGACGGGCCGGCGGGCCCGGGTGCGCGGGACGGGTTCGGCGCGTTCGGCCACGGTGGTCCCGGAGCCCTGGCGGGCGGTCAGCCAGCCCTCGGCCACGAGTTCGGCGTAGGCCTCGGCGGCGGTGTTGCGGGCCAGGCCGAGGTCGGTGGCGAGGGCGCGGTAGGGCGGCAGCCGGGTGCCGGGGGCCAGTCTGCCGCTGCGGATCGCCTCACGCAGCGCCGCCATCAGCGCGGCGCGCCGACCCCCGGTGGCGGGGAGGTCGAGGTGCAGGTCGTTGCCGGTCGAGTGGGCGGGCTCGGAGGGGTGCGTGCCCCGCGTGTCCGTCATGGTCACGCACCCTACCGGCCGCCGCCCCGGCCCTCCTCGGGCGGTTGCCCGGCCGCGGGCCGGGACTGTCCCTCCTACGGCACGACGGTGACCGGCCAGCGGCCGGCCTTGACCAGCCGGACGGCCACCGAGCCGATCACCTTGTGCCCCGCCTGCTCGGAGACGCCGACCACCACGGCGTCGGCGCGCAGTTCGTCCGCGAGCTTGGCGAGGCCGCCGTACGGGTCGCCGCGCATGGTCAGGAAGCGCCACTCCACCTTCCACACCTCGCGCACCCGGTGCTCGGCCTCGCGCAGCGCGGCCAGCAGTTCCTCGGCGATCTCCTGGGTGGTCTCCTCCACCGCGGCCCCGGCCAGGGCGGTCGCGGCGCCGAGGATCGGCTGGATGTACGCCACCGCGAGGACGGCGCCCTGCCGGCGGGCCAGTCCGGCGGCGTAGGCGGTGGCGCGCCAGGAGGAGTCGGAGCCGTCCAGGCCGGCCAGGATCACGCCGGGGCCGTCGGTGCCCAGCTCGAAGCCGGCGGGTGCGGCCGCGGCCTCGTGCCCCGGGGGGCCGGTCGGCGCCCCGGCCGCGGCGGCCCCTCGCGCGCCGGCGGCCGCCTCTCCCGCGTCCGCCGTGTCCGCTGCATCGCTCTCGTTGCTCATGGAAATGAGGCTATGCCCGCCACCGGGAGTGACGGCGGCGGGCTCTCCGGGTGAGGGCTGTGGCCCGGGCCACCCGGGGCGGTGGCCCGGACGCCGAATCCGGCACCGGCGGCTGGCCGACCGTCACACGCTGTCGACCGTGTGGGCGGCCTCACAGCGGTTCTGCGGGGGGTTCGGAGTGGCGCGGGCCACTTCCCGGGGCTATTTGATCTTGGAAATAGTGGTAAATCGGGCGAAATCGCCACAATTCCTTGATCCTTACGCCCGGTAACAGCCCTCTGACATGGCTAAACCTTCGAATCCTTGAAACCGCCACGACCACCCCCGTAACTTCGAACCCGTTGCACCGAGCGATCCGCTCCGGCCGGGCCAACCGCCCCCGGGCAGGACGGTGCAGAACCACGCGAGTGACGTGTCCCCGAAACCGACGGCCTTCCGAGGGTCTGGTTCCGCGCGCTCGCGAACCCTCCGAAAGGAACTCCATGACCTTCCGCAACGAGACCGCCGCTGCCGCCACCACCGCCACCCCGAAGCGCCGCAACCGCGTCCGGATGGCTCTGATGGCCGGGGCGCTCACCGCCCTGCCCGCGGCCGGCCTCGTCGCGGCCACCAGCGCCTCCGCCGCGCCGGCCACGGTCTGGGACAAGGTCGCCGCCTGCGAGGCGACCGGCAACTGGGCCGTCAACTCCGGCAACGGCTTCTACGGCGGCCTGCAGTTCACCTCCAGCACCTGGGCCGCCTTCGGTGGCACCGCCTACGCCCCGCAGGCCCACCAGGCCACCAAGGCGCAGCAGATCTCCGTCGGCGAGAAGGTGCTCGCCGCCCAGGGTCCGGGCGCCTGGCCGGTCTGCTCCGCCAAGGCCGGTCTGACCAAGTAGGACCGCACGCCACGAGGCCGCCGCACCCCACCCGGGGTGCGGCGGCCTCGTCGTGCCCGGGGCCCGCGGGATCGGGGCGGCCGGGACGAACGCGCCGGTCAGGACGGCCGGGGCGGTCAGGACGGCCGGGGCGGGAGCGGCAGCGGGACGGCCGGCAGGCCGTCGATGCTGGTGCCGACCAGCGGCTTGCGCTCGCAGTAGGCGCCGAACTCCTCCTCGTCCTTGCGGTCGAAGTACTGGGCGTGCAGGTCCCGGTCGGCGCGGTAGTCCATGAACGGCACCGCGTAACCGCAGGAGTCGCTGACCCGCTCGGCCTCGACCAGCACGATCGCCCGCAGACCGGAGCCGTCCGCGGCCGGGTCGAAGTGGCGCAGCAGTCCGGCGAACCGCGGGTCGTCCCGGAAAACCGGCTCGCCGCGCCCGTGCACCCGCACCACGGTCGGCGGGCCCTCGAAGGCGCACCACATCAGGGTGATCCGGCCGTTCTCCCGCAGGTGGGCGACGGTCTCGGCCTGTGAGCCGCCGAAGTCCAGATAGGCGAGGGTGAGTTCGTCGATCACCACGAGCGTCCCGGCGCGGCCCTTGGGCGAGAGGTTGACGTGCCCGTCGGCGGCCAGCGGGGCGGTGGCGACGAAGTAGACCGGCTGGCGCTCGATGAAACCGCGCAGCCGGCCGTCGATGCGTTCGTACTGCTTTCCCATGGGCGCAAGTGTGCCCGCATCCCGACTGGTGGGAAAGGAGGTTCCGGCCCCTGAGACGGCCGCTCGGGCGGCCCGGGCCGCCCGAAGCCGACCGACCGCCGTCCGCGCCCTCCAAAGGCCGCCCGGCGGCGCCTACGATGGTTCGGGTACCTGCCACCCGCCAGGCCGAGCACGGGAGTTGCGATGACCCGGAGCACCCTCCCCACCACCGCGCCCGGGACGGTCCTCGGCACCCCCACCGCGCCGCTGCGCCCGTACGTCCTCGGCTACCGCGGCTACCGGCTGGCCCTGCACCGGCCGCTCCGACGGCTGGAGGTGCCGACGGACGTGGTCACCGTGGCCCTCGCCTTCGAAGGCACGATGAGCCTCACCGACGCCGTCTCCCCCGCGCCCGCCACCGCCTTCGGCTCGGTCGCGGCCGGGCTGCGCCGCACCGCGACGATCGCCGAACACGCGGGCGTGCTGCACGGTTTGGCCGTCTCGCTCACTCCGCAGGGCGCCTTCCGGGCGTTCGGTCCGCTGGCCGGCGAGCTCGGCGGGCACTGGGCCGAGGCCGGGGACGTGCTGGGCCCGCGGCTGCGGGCGCTGACCGACCGGCTCGCCCACGCCCCGAGCTGGCCGGCCCGGTTCGCCATGCTGGACGGCTACTTCGGTGCGCTGTTCGCGTACGGGCCGGACTGGGACCCGTCCGTGCACTGGGTCTGGCGGCAATTGCGGCACACCCACGGGCTGGTGCCGATCGGCGCCCTGGTCGAGGGCACCGGCTGGAGCCGCCGCAGGCTGGAGCTGCGCTTCCGCGAGCACCTCGGGCTGGCCCCCAAGCAGGCGGCCGGCATCCTCCGGCTCCAGCGCACCCTCCACGTCCTGACCGCCCACGAGGAGCGGACCGCCGGGGACCACCCCTTCGGGCACCGCCCCGCCGGGGCGCGAACCGCCGGGGCGCGAACCACCGGCGCCGACCTGGCCACGCGCTGCGGCTACTACGACCAGTCGCACCTCGACCGGACCTTCCGCGCCATGGTCGGCCGCTCGCCGAGCGCGTTCCTGGCGTCCCGGCGCACCGCCGCCGCCCTGCCCGAGCCCGCCGGCCAGGTCACCGACCGGGTCACCGGGCGGGTGACCAGCACCCTCCTGGACGCCGGAGGCTGAGGCGCACGCCCGCGCACGACATGCGGCCCCCGAAAGTGCGCGGCCGCCGGCGGTGCGCATTTGTACAAGACGAACCGGTGCCCCGCCCGGCACGCTCGAAGGGCCCGGCCGGTACGGGGGACCGGCCGGTCACGGGGGCGGGCAGGCACGGGGCACGCGGGGCGTCAGCCGGTCAATGCTTCATGTAGACGCTGTCCATGAACTCGATGATCTGCTGATCGGTCAGCCGCTGGCCGTCGCGGTGCCCCATCGCCAGGTCGGCCTCGCTGATCATGCCGACCAGCCGGTCCCCGTCGATCACCGGGATGCGCCGGATCTGGTGCTGCTCCATCTTGCGCAGCACCGCCTCCATGCTGTCCTCGGCGCGCACGCAGTGCAGGTGGCCGGAGAGCTCCATGGCCGTCATGGTGGCCGGGTCCTTGCCCTCCGCGATACATCGCAGCACGATGTCGCGGTCGGTGATGATGCCCTTCAGCTTCTGGTCGTCGCCGCAGATCGGCAGCGCGCCCACGTTCTTGTCGCGCATCATCCGCGCGGCCTCGGCCAGCGTCTGGTGGGCGCCGACGCACTGGGCGCCGGTGTGCATGATGTCTCGGGCAGTGGTGGTCACGGGGACTCCTTCGTCGGTGGTTCCCCCCGCTGGTCCCCCCGCATCCCCCCGGCGGCGCTCCCGGGCTCCCGCCGTCGGGGCGGAAGGGGTGTGACCGCGCCCTCACCATAAGCAACCCCGCCCCCGCCCGCGACCCCGGCCCGGCGCCCGGCGGCCCCGACCGCCGATACTGGGAGCATGACCACGGACGCCGAGCGGACGGTCGACGAGGCCGTCCGGGCCCGGCCCACCACGGCGCTGCGCCGCTACCTGGCCCGGTACTCCGGCTACCGGCAGCGCGGCCTCGCCCCCTCCGCGCACCGCGGCCTGCCGTCCCCGTACCTGACCTTCATCCTCACCCTCGACGAGCCGCTGGTGATCGCCGGGCACCCCGATCCCGCACAGCCGCCCGGCAGCTACCCGACCTTGCTCGGCGGACTGCACACCACCCCCGCGCTGATCACCCACGAGGGCGCGCAGTCCGGCGTGCAGATCGCCGTGCACCCGCTCGCCGCCCGGGCGCTGTTCGGGCTGCCCGCCGGGGAGTTGGCCGGGATCGACGTACCCGCCGAGGAGGTGCTCGGCCGGTTCGCCCCGCGGCTCCGGGAGCAGCTGCTGGCCGCCCCCGACTGGACGGAACGGTTCGCCGTGCTGGACGGGGCGCTGCTGCGGGCCGCCCGTCCCTCCGGCCGGGTGCCGCCCGAGGTCGGCCGGGCCTGGCAGGCACTGTGGCGCAGCCACGGCGCGCTGCCGGTGGCGGAGCTGGCCCGGGAGACCGGCTGGAGCGCCCGGCACCTCCAGGAGCGGTTCCGCCGGGAGACCGGGCTGACCCCGAAAGCGGCCGCCCGGGTGATGCGCTTCGACCGCGCCCGGCGCCTGCTCGCCGCCACCGAGCCGCCTCCCCGGCTCGCGGAACTGGCCGTGCGCTGCGGGTACTTCGACCAGGCGCACCTGGCCCGCGAGTTCCGGGCGCTGGCCGGGGCCGCGCCGAGCGCCTGGCTGGCGGCGGAGGGCCCGGAGCAGGCGAAGTTCCGAAACGTCCAAGGCGGGGCGCCGGGTGCGGCCGCAGAGTGGGAGGCGGAACGACCCGCACGACGACCCACGCTTCCCGAGGAGTGAGTGAGCCATGGACGCCACCGAGACCCCCGCCCCGCAGGTCTGGCCCAGCCTGCGCGCCACCGACGCCCGGGCCCTGATCCGCTTCCTGGTCGAGGCCTTCGGCTTCCAGGAGGTCGTCACCTACGGCGAGGGCGACGTCGTCGCGCACGCCGAACTCGCCTGGCCCGAGGGCGGCGGCGTGATGCTCGGCTCCGAGCGCGGGACGCCCGAGGGCGCCGAGCCCTGGCCGGGCCGGCCGGGCGGCTTCACCGCGTACGTGGTCACCGCCGACCCGGACGCCGTGCACGCCCGCGCGGTGGCCGCCGGGGCCCGGATCACCACCGGGCTGTACGAAACCGACTACGGCTCGCGGGACTTCGCCGCCGCCGACCCGGAGGGCAACCGCTGGTACTTCGGCACCTACCCGGGCGCGCCCCGGCCGCCCGCCGGGCGGACGACGGGCATCTGAGTACGGACCCCGGGAGCCCTCGGGGCGGCCGCCGCCGAACCGGGGCAGACTGGCTGCGGGGGCACCCCACCGGAGGCGCCGGAGACAGCGGAGGCACCTGAGGCATCGGAGACAGCGGCGACAGCGGAGGCATCGGAGGCATCGGAGGCGGAGCGTGCCGCAGATGACGGTGGACGGGCGCACCCTCGCCCTCTCCCACCTCGACAAGGTGTACTACCCCCGCACCGGCACGCCCAAGGGCGAGGTGCTGCGCTACTACGCCGCCGTGCACACCGCCCTGCTCCCGCACCTGCGCGACCGCCCGGTCTCCTTCCTGCGCTGCCCGGACGGCGTCGAGGCGGAGGTGTTCGTCGCCAAGAACCCGCCGCCCGGCACCCCGGCCTGGGTGCGCACGGTCGACGTGCCGAGCAACACCGGCGAGCTGCGGCAGGTGGTGCTGGAGGACGGCGCGGCGCTGCTGGCGGTCGCCAACCTGGGCTGCCTGGAGCTGCACGTCCCGCAGTGGCACGCGGCCGCGCCCGCCCTCGCCGACCGGCTGGTGCTGGACCTCGACCCCGGCGAGGGCGCCGACGTGCTCACCTGCCGCACGGTCGCCCTGCTGCTGCGGGAGCGGCTCGCGGCGGACGGTCTGGCGGCCTGGGTGAAGACCTCCGGCTCCAAGGGCCTGCACCTGCTGGTCCCGATCGAGCCCACGCCGAGCACCCGGGTCTCCGGTTACGCGAAGGCGCTGGCCGCCGCCCTGGAGGCCGAGCGCCCGGAGCTGGTGGTGCACACCATGGCCAAGGCCCGGCGCCGGGGCCGGGTGCTGGTCGACTGGTCGCAGAACAACGCCAAGAAGACCACCGCCGCGCCGTACACCCTGCGGGCCCGGCCGCTGCCGACCGTCTCCACCCCGCTGGCCTGGGCGGAACTGGAACGGGCCACCGAGGAGCGGGACCTGGTCTTCACGCTCGCCGAGGTGCCCGACCGGCTGGCCGCGCACGGCGACCTGCTCGCCCCGCTGCTGGACCCGGAGCGGGCCCGGCCGCTGCCCGGTGCGCCCTCGGCGTCCGGAGCGCGGCCGCCGGCGCGCCAGGTGCTGCACCCGCCCGTCGAGGTGATGCGCCCGGCCGCCGTGACCGCCGTCCCGCCCGCCGACGGCCTGGGCGGCGGGGGCGTGCAGTACGAGCTGAAGCTGGACGGCTTCCGCTGCGTCGCCTTCGCCCGGGGCGGGCGGCCCGCGTACCTCCAGTCCCGCGGCGGCCGCGACCTCGCCCTCGAGTTCCCGCCGGTCGCCGCCGCCGTGGCCCGGCTGCCGGAGGGGCTGGTGCTGGACGCCGAGCTGGTCGCCTGGCGCGGCGGCCGGTTCGCCTTCGGCGAGCTGCTGCGCACCCGCCGGGCCCGCGCCGCCGCCCCCGAGGTGGCGCTCGGCCTGATCGCCTTCGACCTGCTGGCGCTGCCCGGCCGCGACGTCCGCGGGCTGCCGCTCACCGACCGCCGTCGGCTGCTGCTCGCCGCCCTCGCCGACGTCCCGCCGCCGATCCGGCCGGTCATGGCCACCACGGACCGGGCGGAGGCGCTGGAGTGGATGGAGCGGCTCGCCGACACCGGGGTGGAGGGCCTGGTCTGCAAGGCCGCCGCCGCCGCGTACCGGCCGCGCGGCGCGGGCCGGGTCTGGGTCAAGTTCCGCCGCGGCGACACCCTGGACGCCACCGTCGGCGCCGTCACCGGCCCGGCCGACCACCCGCACGCGCTGGTCCTGCGGCTCGACGACGGCCGGGTGTTCCTGACCTCCCCGCGGCTCACCCCGGTCCAGTCCGGCGAGGTCGCCGAGGTCGTCCGCCCGCTGCTCGGCCCGCCCGGCACCGACCCCGAGCACGGCCCGGTCCACCCGCTGACCTCGCCCCTGCGCGCCGAGTTCACCCTCACCGGCCGCCCGCCCACCGCGACCTTCGTCCGCCTCCGGGGCGACTGACGTCGGTCCGCGCTCACTTCCCGCGCTTCGCCGACGCGTGGGCGAACTCCGTGACGAAGGCGTCGTCGAACAGCGGCAGGTCGGCGGGCCTGCGGCTGGTGACGAGCGGGCCGGGGCCGTCGTGGCAGACATGCACCGGCTCGTCCACCCAGTGCGCACCGGCGTTGACCAGGTCGGTGCGCAGACTGGGCCAGGAGGTGAGGGTGCGGCCGCGTACGGCGTCGGCCTCGATGAGTGTCCAGGCCGCGTGGCAGATCGCCGCGACCGGCCGGCCGGCGGCGCCGAAGGCGTGCACGAAGCCGACCGCCGACCGGTCCAGGCGCAGCCGGTCGGGGTTGGCGACGCCGCCGGGGAGGACCAGCCCGTCGTAGTCGGCCGGGTCGGCCTCGGCGACCAGCGCGTCGACGGCGAAGGTGTCGCCCTCGGCGTGGTGCCGGACGGTCCGGACCCGCCCCTCGGCGGTGGACAGCAGCCGCGGGGTGCCGCCGGACTCGGCGACCGCCTGCCACGGGTCGGTCAGTTCGACCTGCTCGGCCCCGTACGGCGCGACCAGGAACGCGATCGTCCGGCCGGTGAGCGTGGTGGACGGCCAGCCCATGGCGCGGTCGCTCAGCCCGGGTGCGGGGCGGTCAGGTCGACGGCCACGGGCGGAGCGGTGCTGAGCCGGGCGCGCGGGCAGTCGAGGTGGACGGCGCGGTCGAGGTGGTCGAGCCGGGCGACCAGTCCGGCCGGGACGAGCACCCGGGCGCCCGGCACCCAGGGCTCGGCGTCGACCAGCAGGTGGTCCCCGGCGTCCTGTTCGACCCGGCCGACCGGGCCGTCGGTGGCGTGCACCTCGTACCCGACCAGCGCGAGGTCGGCGGCGGGATGGGAGCCCGGGCGGTACTCCCACAGGTCGGTGGTCATGGCGTCACGCCTCCGGCCGGTCCCAGGGGCGCCGATCGCGGCGCTCCCGGCGTTCCCGGAACTCCGTCGGGTCCGCCGGTGCGACACCGCTGCGGGCCTCGCGCCGGCGGCGCAGCAGTTCGGAGGCGGCGACCGCGGCCCCCACCGTCGCCGCCCAGACCACCCCGAGCGCGACCAGTACGGCGGTGGCCGGTGTCCGGGCGCCCACGCCGAAACAGATCGCCGTCATCACCAGGGCGGTCAGCGTCACCCCCGCCGTGACCCTGCGCCCGACCCCGCGGAGCACGCGCCGGACCCGGCTCGGCGCTTTGGCGCCCATCGTGCTCAGCTTCCGGTCGAGCCGTGTGTCCTGGCGCAGATCGGACTCGATCTCCTCGAGGAGCCGCCGCTCCCATCCGCTCAAAGCGGGACCGTCCATCTCGGTCACCTCCGACACTTCCGGTGACGTGCTCGCACCCGGCGGTTGCCCGGTACGGGCCGGCACTAACCGTTGCGGGCACCGCCTGTTCCGGCGCCGACGGGCCCGAAGGCCCGGGGGCGGGCGAGCAGGCTGTCGTCCAGGACCCCCAACAGGGCGGCGGCGTCGCGGTGGACCTCGGCCGCGCCCGCCGCCCGCAGCTCCGGGCCGGTGTCCCGGCCGGCCGTCAGGGCGACGCACGGCACCCCGGCCCGCCGCACGGCCCGTACCTCGCGCACGCTCCCGGCGACGGCCACGGCGTGCCAGGGCCTGCCGTCCACCAGGTCCAGCGCGGCTCTCACCGGATCGCCCCCGGGATCGGCCACGGTGAGCGCCGGAGCCCCGGCGGGCCCGGGGCCGGTCAGCACCACCGTCCACCCCCGGGCGGCGCACTCGCGCAGCAACTCGGCACCGCCGGGCAGCGCGGGCTGCCACCAGTCGGTACCGAAGAGAGCCGCCGAGACCACCGTCATGACCACCGCTTCCGTTCGCGGGCGACGCACCGAATGCTCCCTTCCAGGTTAGGTCGCTCCTCCGCCGCGCGCGCAGCCTGCGACCGGGCCTCCGGAATCCTCTCGACGGCCCGGAAAAGTGGCTGGTCAGGGGTGATCGTTTGGCCCTAGGGTGTCGCTCCGTCACATTGGTCCAGTCCAGGAGCCCGATCCCCTATGCCTTCGCCCGCCGTGTACCGCTCGCCGAGAGCCAGCGCCACCGCCGCCACCGTTCTGCTCGCCGTGAGCGCCGCCACGACCCTCGCCCCGCTCGGCGTGGGCCTGCGCCTGTACGGGGAGGCCGGCGATCTCGCCACCGGCGCCGAGTCCGACGGCTCCGCGCTGATGGACACGGCGCAGCTCTACGACAACGTCGGCTACCTCCAGGTGGTGGCCCTGGCCGCGTCCGCGGTCGCGTTCGTCACCTGGTTCCACCGGGTCCGGGTGAACGCCGAGGTCTTCGACCCGCGCGGGCACCGGTTCAAGCGCGGCTGGGCGATCGGCGCCTGGTTCACCCCCGTGGTCGCGCTCTGGTTCCCCCGCCAGATCGCGGGCGACATCTGGCAGGCCGGCGCCCGGCCGGACGCCTCGGGCGTGCGCCCGCAGCTCCCGCAGACGCTGCTCAACCTCTGGTGGGCCACCTTCTGGATCTCCAACGCGACCGGCCGGGTCGGCTCCCAGTACCTCGACTCGGCCTCGGCGCAGTACGCGGACGGCTACCAGCAGGCCGTCGGCTGGCTGATCGCCTCCGACCTACTGCTGGTGGTGGCCGCCGTGCTCGCCGTCCTGGTGGTCCGCGGGCTGACCGCCATGCAGGAGGAGCGCTTCACCGAGTCCGCCGCGCCCGCGTTCGGGCTCCACGGCGGCACCGTCCGGGGCTGAGCCCGGTCGGTCGGCCGGGGCCCGCGGGCGGGGCGCTCAGTCCGTGAACGGGTCGGAGGCCAGCCGGGCGTGCAGGTGCTCGTCCGTGTAGACGCCCCCGCCGTAGGTGTAGGAGGCGCGCAGGGTGCCCTCGTACGGGAAGCCGGCCCGCGCCGCGACCCGGCAGGAGTCCTCGTTGCCGACGGCGTGGTAGAGCTCGATCCGGCGGGCGTCGACCTGCTCCACCGCCCAGCGGGTGGCGGCGGTGGCGGCCCGGGTGGCCAGGCCCCGGCCGCGGGCGGCGGCGAGCAGCCAGTAGCCGACCATGATGACGCCGTCGTCCCGGTTGGTCCACACCAGGTAGGCGTTGCCGCACAGGCGGCCGTCGGCGGCGTCGACGACGGCGAAGGGGGCCGCGGTGCCGTCGGCCCAGCGGGCCTCGCAGCGGTCGAGGTAGGCCTCGACGTCGACCGGGCCGGAGCCGCCGAGCGGGGTCCAGCGGGCGACGGCCGGGTCGGCCGCGGCGGCGGCCAGGGCGGGCACGATGCCGCCGGGCACGTCGAGGCCGTGCCCGAACGGGCGCAGCAGCGCGTCGCCGAGGTCGAGGACGGTGGGGCGGAAGACCCGCCGGTCGGTGGCGGGATCGCTGATGGTCATCCCGTCTTCCTATCCCCGGCGCCCCCGGGCCCGCCAGCGAATTTCCCGGGCCCGGAGCGGGTCAGATCCGGGCCAGGTAGCCGTTCTCGACCAGCCAGAGCACGTTCGGCCTGGCCGGGCCGCCGGGCAGCAGGGCGCCGTCGAGCTGGTACTGGAGGCCCCAGCCGGGCTGGTTGAACCACGGCGCGATCGGGCCGGCGTGCACCGTGAAGGCCTTGACCACCTTGTAGTCGTGGTAGTTGCAGGCGGCCGGCGGGTTGCTGTCCAGGCTCTGCGGCGGGAGCGCGCGGTTGGCGTAGGGCAGGCCCTCGGGGGCGAGGTAGGCGCCGTACTCGCTGCCGTAGCGGTCGATGTTCTGGTTCGGGTACAGCGTGAGGTCGAACTCGATCGGGCTGCCGTCGGGCAGGGTGACGTAGCCGTCGGCCGGCGGGTAGATCCAGCCGCCCTTGCCGCCGTTGCCGGCCGGGTCGTAGTACTGGGCCAGGAAGGTCTGGTCGCTCGCGCCGCCGGTGCGCTGGTAGCCGGCGAGCTGGCGGCCGACCGGACCGGTGGTCGGGAGGTCGGCGGGGCCGAGGCGGGCGTCGTCGTGGTGGAAGGCGGCGGAGCACTGGTCGGAGGGGGTGGCCGCCGGGGCCGCGAGGGCGGCGGGGGTGCTCACGGCGGTGAGGGCGGCGGCCGCGGCGAGCGGCGCGACGAGCAGGCGAAGGCGAAGGCGCACGGTGTCTCCGTCGAACGGGTCAGCGGTCGAAAAGGGAGCCACGGAGGGGCGTTGTGCTCACCCTCCGTGGCTGGTTCGACACCAGGCAATCGGATCTTCTGATCATTCGTCAATATAATCCGTACGACTGCTCGTTCGACTGCGCGGATTCCACCGAACCCGGGACAGCGGGGCCGCCCGTCCAGGAGGATGGGCGGTCCGGCGCCACCGGGTCACCTGCCCGGGGCGACCCGACCGAGCAGGTGGAGCAGCCGGTCGAGAGCGTCCTTGGAGTTCGGCTCGGTCAGGTTGACCATCAGCCGGAACGCCACCTTCAGCAGCGCCGGGTGGCCCAGCCCGGCGGCCCCGGCCGCGCCGAGCAGCTTCGGGCGGCCCAGCAGGTCCGCGGCCAGGCGACCGAGCGCGAAGTAGCCGGCGTACGCGGAGCGCAGCGCCTGCGGGTAGGCGCGCAGGGCGAGTTCGCGGCCGCGGTCGGTGCGGCGGGCGAGGGCCTGGACGATGGTCTCGGCGGCGAACCGGCCGGACTCCATCGCGTAGGCGATGCCCTCGCCGGTCCCCGGGCTGACCGTGCCGCCCGCGTCGCCGACCAGCAGCAGGCCGTCGGCGTAGTGGGGCCGGCGGTTGAGGCCCATCGGCAGGGCGGCGCCGCGGATCGGCTCGGTGACCCCGTCGGGCGTGTAGCCGTACTCCGGGGGCAGGCCGTCGCACCAGCGGCGCAGCAGTTCCCGCCAGTCCACCTCGGTCCCGGTGGTGTCGAGGACCCCGAGGCCGACGTTGGCGGTGCCGTCGCCCATGCCGAACACCCAGGCGTAGCCGGGCAGCAGGCCCCGGGCCGGGTCGTCGGGGTCGCGCAGGTCGAGCCAGGCCTCCAGGTAGCGGTCGTCGTGGCGCGGGGTGGTGAAGTACGTCCGGTACGCGACGCCCATCGCGCGGTCGGTACGGCGGTAGCGCTTCATCGCCACCGACAGCCGGGTGGAGTTGCCGTCGGCGGCGACCACGACCGGGGCCCGGTAGGCGACCGGCCGGCGCTCCTCCCCCGACCTGGCGGTGACGCCGGTGATCCGGCCGGTCCGCTCGTCCAGCAGCGGGCCCGTCACAGTGACGCGTTCGACCAGCCGGGCACCGGCCGAGGCGGCCTTGCGGGCGAGCAGTTCGTCGAAGTCGGCACGGCGCCGGACCAGTCCGTACCCGGGGTAGGCGGAGAGCTCGGGCCAGTCGAACTCCAGCGAGCGGCGCCCGGAGATCAGCCGCAGGCCCCGGTTGTGCAGCCAGCCGGCGCCCTCGGAGACGTCGATGCCGAGGTCGGTCAGCTGCTTGACGGCGCGCGGGGTGAGGCCGTCGCCGCAGACCTTCTCGCGCGGGAAGGCGGACTTCTCCAGCAGCAGGACGTCCAGCCCGGTCCGGGCGAGGTGGGCGGCGGCGGTGGAGCCCGCCGGTCCGGCGCCGACCACGATGACGTCGGCGCTCTCCGCGGCCCGGACGGCCTCCTCGTCCCTGTCGGTCTCCTCGGGCCGGACGGTCCGCTCGGGTCGGACGGTCTGCTCTGGGCCGGGCATCGCACTCTCCCACGGGTCGGATCGGCTGTACTCGCGACGGATTCCTCGGACTGGGCGGTTCCGGACGGACGATAGAGAACCCCGGCACCCGCCCGCCGCCCCGACACGCAGGCCGCCGCCGCGAACCGGTCAATACCGGCCACCACGGCCGTCCGGGTTCACCCACCGGACCGGGGAGCGGAGTCGACGGCTCGGGCCGCTCGGGCCACTCGGGCCGCTCGGCGACACCCGGCACCATGACAAGCGGGTGATCGAGTACCTGCGGGGGGGCGGGGGGTGGAGGGGTGGGGGGCGTGCAGCCCGACCCCAAGGAAATGAGTGGGCAGGGGACGAGCTCTCCTCTCCACTCCTCATCCCACCCCCAAAGTCGG
>NZ_JBHVJT010000014.1:50300-58123 GCF_042798815.1 Kitasatospora sp. NPDC057738
GGGGGGGGGGTGTGGGTTCTGGGGGGCTATTGGACCATACAGAAAAACCCCAAAACAAAAAAAGTGGGTCGCCCCCTCCCTGTTGTCCCCCCCTCCCTCCCCCCCCCCCCCACTGAGCCCCCGGCCCGCGAGCAGCTGCGGGACCAGGGGCTCCTTGTCGTTCCACGGTGCGCACCCCCTGGCCAGGGGGTCCACCGGCGGTCGCACCGGATTCGACGAGGGTCCCCGGCCACGGGGGCGGACCAGGGGCCCTCACCCGGTACCACGGCCGCCGCCGCTCCCCGGGTTCACCCACGGCCCCGCCGGCCCCGCCGGCCACATCGGCCGGACCGGGCGCACGCGGTCCGCCCGGTCCGGCCCCGGGAACGCCGGAAGCCCCTGGTCCGCACGGGGGAACGGGCCAGGGGCTTCCACTCCGGACTACGGCCGGCGGGCCCTCACGGGTTCAACGCCAGCACCACGTACCCCGCCAGCACCGCCAGGTGCACCGCGCCCTGGAGCGGGGTCGCCCGGCGCGGGATGACCGTCAGGGTGAGCAGCATGATCGTCAGGGTCAGCAGCACCATGTGCGCCGGGTCGAGGCCGAGGACGAGGGGGCCGGAGAGCCAGCTGGAGGCGATCGCGACCGCCGGGATGGTCAGGCCGATGCTGGCGAGCGCCGAGCCGAGGGCGAGGTTGAGGCTGGTCTGCACCCGGTTGCGGACGGCCGCGCGCAGCGCCGCGATGGTCTCCGGCAGCAGCACCATGAGGGCGATCACCACGCCGACGACCGCGTGCGGGAGCCCGGCGTCGTCCACCGCCTTCTCGATGGTCGGCGACACGCCCTTGGCCAGGCCCACCACCGCCACCAGGGCGACGGCGAGCAGCAGCAGGCTGACCCCGGCGGCCCGGACGGTCGGCGGGGAGGCGTGCTCCTCCTCGTCCAGCACCCGGCCCTCGGGGGTGACGGGCAGGAAGTAGTCCCGGTGCCGGATGGTCTGGGTGGCCACGAACAGCCCGTACACCACCAGCGAGGCGGTGGCCGCGAAGGTGAGCTGGGTGGTGGAGAACTGCGGGCCGGGCGAGCTGGTGGTGAAGGTCGGCAGCACGAGGCTGAGGGTCGCGAGGGTGGCGATGCAGGCGACCGCGGCGCCGGTGCCCTCGGCGTTGAACACGGCGGTCCGGTACTTGACGGCGGCGACCACGATGGACAGTCCGAGGATGCCGTTGCAGGTGATCATCACGGCGGCGAAGACGGTGTCCCGGGCCAGCGTGGAGGACTTGTCCCCGCCGTCGGCCATCAGCGTCACGATCAGCGCGACCTCGATCACGGTGACCGCCACCGCGAGGACCAGTGACCCGAACGGCTCCCCCGACCAGTGCGCGATGACCTCGGCGTGGTGCACGGCGGACAGTACGGCGCCCACCAGGAAGCAGGCGACCACCGCCACCACCCAGCCGGGCAGTTCCTTGTGCCAGGTCAGGGCGAGGACGAGGAACGACACCACCGGAACGACGACGGTCCATTGCGCGACGGCCGCGCGGAGCTTCGTGATCATGCCGCCGAGGATCCCAGACCGGAGGCCCGTCACCCGGGTGCCCGCGCCGGGATTCGTAGGGATGTGGCATAACTCATCCCATTTCGCGGCGTCACCCTCCGTAGTCGCGAAGGTACTGAAGCACTTTGTCGACATGTGGTCGAACCCGTTCCGGGACGCCCCCGGCGGCCACCACGCTCTTGTCACTGGTGCGGTAGGCCGCCGCGACCAGGGCGGGCAGGTCGTGGGTGAGGCCGCGGTGCTTTATCTGCTGGTCGAGCCAGCAGACGTAGTTGCCCATCGCGGCGATCGCGTCGCCCGGGTCCCAGTACGACTTGGCTCCGGGGTGGGTGGCGGCCTTGCCCCAGGCCTCGAAGACCGAAGGCGTCCACATCGCGATGCCGTACTCGCCGGTCTCCGGGCGGGCCGCGTTCGGGTCGAAGCCGCTCTCGGCCTTCAGCATGGCCGCCAGCAGCACCGGGGTGACCTCCGGCTCGGGGCAGCGCCGCGCCGCGGTCTCGATCATTCCCCGGTAGGCCACCGGGACGTCCGAGCCGGCCGGGATCGCACCGGGCAGCGGGGGCACCGCGCGCCGGGCGGCGCCCGGCCCGCCCGGCTCCGGTCCGCCGGTCAGGGCGAGGACGGCGAGCCCGCAGGCCAGCAGGCCCGCGCCGGCCCGGACGGCGGCGCGGCGGCGCCGGCCCGACGGGGCGGCGGCCCGGGCGACCAGCAGGGCCGGCCCGGTCCGGGTCCGCTCCTCCCGCCCGGGGGCGAGGCAGGCGGTGACCACGGGCCGCCAGCGCGCCGGCAGCGCCTCGTCCAGCCGCAGCGGCGCGGCGCCCCGCGCGTACGCCTGGGCGGCCAGCGAGCGGGCCCGGGCGGTCGCGCCGAGGAAGGGGTGCAGGCCGCCGGTGAGCAGCTGGTGGGCGATCACGCCGAAGGCCCAGACGTCGGCGCTGGGGCGCACGGCGACGCCGCGGGCACCGGTGCGCTCGGACCACCACTCGGGCGGGACGTGGTCGGGCGAGCCGAGCGGAGGGGCGTAGGCGTGGGTGCCCTCCAACTCGGCGGTGAGGCCGAAGTCGGCGATCTTGGCGGTGCCGTCGGGCATCAGCAGGACATTGGCCGGTTTCAGGTCCCCGTGCACCCAGCCGGCCCGGTGCATGTGGGTCAGCCCGGCGCAGACCTCGGTCAGGATGCGTTCGGCGCCGGGCACCGCCGTACCGGGGCGGGCCTCGGCCAGCAGGTCCTGGAGGCTGCGGGCGGCGCGTTCCATCACCAGGGCGACGGCGCCGTCGAGCTCCGGGTGGTCCGGGTCCTCGACGGTGGCCACGGCGAAGGTGCGGATCAGGTGGGGATGGTCGGCGCGGCGGCTGAAGCGCTGCTCGCTGCGGGCCATCCGGGCCACGGTCCGGCGCTGGCCGGGGCTGAACCGGGCCGCGCCGAGGATCTTGACGGCGGCCGGGCCGCCGTCGGGGCCCTCGGCGGCGTACACGCTGCCCCAGGCGCCCGCGCCGAGGAAGGCGCCGAGGCGGTAGCCGGCGATCGGGTAGCCCGCCGGGACCGCGAACGGCGGGCCGCCGGGCGCGGTCCCGGCGCCGGGCGGCCCGGACTCCGGCCCGGGCGGGGCACCGGGCGTCACGGCCGGGCGGCCGGGCGCCGGGGCGGGAGCAGCGCGAGGTGCTCCTCCCGGACGAGGTCGAACCTCAGCGCCAGCGCCACCAGTTCCTCGCGCTTTCCGCCGCCCGGGCCCTCCTCGTACGGCTCGCGCAGCCGCAGCTTGGTCGCCACCAGGTAGTCGATGTGGTAGTTGACCGCCGAGCGGCTCAGTCCGCGGCAGCCGGGCAGGGCGCGCAGCCGGGCGAGCACCTCGGTCACCCCGGGGACGGCCGCGGCGGAGGGCGAGCGCAGTCTGGGCTCGCAGAGCGCGAGCAGGACCAGGAAGTACTTGGCGGTCGGGTCCAGGGCGAACGGGCTGACGGTGCGCTCGCCCTCGGCGCCGCCGGGCCGGCCGTCGAGGTAGGCGTGCTGCGGGGCGAAGACCTTGAAGGCGGCGGGCCCGCCGAGGGCGGGCAGCAGCACCCGGGAGAGTTCGAACGGGACGGGCGCGCCGATCCGGCCGGGCGCGACCTTGACGTGCTCCCCCGCGCCCTCCAGGTTCTCCACCACGTAGGTGGCCGAGGTGCTGAAGTTGGACAGCCGCCAGTAGTCCTCGGCCGCGACCACCTCTCCCGCCCGGCGGGAGACGCCCTGGTCGGGCAGCGGGATGGGGACCGGCCGGCCGGGCTCCCCGCGCCCGAACACCGCGGTCTCGCCCGGGCCCATCCGCAGCAGGCCGGGGGTCTCGCCGGGCGCCACCTCGGGCCCCGGGCCGGGAAGTTGCACGATGACCGTGTCCACGCGGCACCTCCGTGGGATCGGCTCGATGGTATCCGTCCGATTCGCCCCGGGGGCAACCCGCCACCCGGACGGGTGAGCGGGGCACCGGGGCACCGCCAACCCCGCCGGGCCGTGGGCGGGTTGCCGATGCCACCCGCAGCTTCCCGATGAACCGATCGTCCGTCAGGACTGGAGTTGTCCGTGTGCTGAACGGGCGGCGAATGGTTGCAGGATGTAGTTGAACCGTCACCATGAGTGTGACGCAACGCACACACACCGGGTTCACAATGTGTGCAAGACTCATCTCAAGGAGTGAGATTCCCTTAATTTCCAAGGAGGTTCGCATCATGCGCGCTCGGATCGCAGCTGTGGTCATGGCAGCGGCAGGGATAGCCGGCCTGACGGCGGCCCCGGCCATGGCGGCCACGGCGACGTCCGGCACCGACGGCGCGGCCTGCGCCGCGGTGCTCAACCAGCCCTGCGTCTCGCACCAGGCCGACGGCGAGGGCATCGTGGGAGTCGCCCGGGTCAGCGCCGACCGGGGCCAGTTGACGCTGGTTCGGGTCGAGATCCGCACCCAGGCCGCCTGGGGCAGCCCGTGGAAGACGGTCGCCGCCGCGACCACCGTGCGGTTCGGCTCCGCCGAGGCGGTCACCCCGCGGGTGGCCACCACCGCCCCCCGCATGATCTGCGCGACCGCCGGCCCCGCGCTGGACGTCGCCCAGCAGGTCACCACCTGTACCAACCCGTTCTGACCGCGGGGCCGCAGAGGCGCCGCGGCCGCCCGCCCCACGCCGTCCGTACGACCGGGCAGCCGTCCGGACGACCGGTGAGCGGGAAGCCGTAGAGGACACGAACACCGGGCCGGCCGTCGGGACATCCCCCGACGGCCGGCCCCGGCCGTTCCGACCTGGCAGAACGGGCAGGGGCGGAAGATCGCCCGCCAGTCGGACCCGGGTGGACCTGGGGCACCCCTTCACGGCAAACTGGTCTAGACCTCGGAGGTCTAGACCTCAGACTCGCCTCAGAACGGTGGACCCAGTATGGAAATCGTGATCGTCCCTGACGCCCGTGCGGCCGGCGACCTCATCGCCGCGGCGATCACCGATCTGCTGACCGACAAGCCCGACGCCCTGCTCGGCGTGGCGACCGGCTCGACCCCGCTGCCGATCTACCAGGCCCTGGCCGAGCGGGTCCGCGACGGCCGGCTGGACGCCGCCGAGGCGCGCATCTGCCAGCTGGACGAGTACGTCGGCCTGCCCGCCGGCCACCCCGAGTCGTACCGGTCGGTGGTGCTGCGCGAGGTCGTGGAGCCGCTCGGCCTGACCGAGGACTCCTTCCTGGGCCCGGACGGCAACGCGTCCGACATCGCCGCGGCGGCCGTCGCCTACGACCGCGCGCTGGCCGAGGCCGGCGGCGTCGACCTCCAGCTGCTCGGCATCGGCACGGACGGCCACATCGGCTTCAACGAGCCCTGCTCCTCGCTCTCCTCCCGGACCCGGATCAAGACCCTCACCCGGCAGACCCGGGTGGACAACGCGCGCTTCTTCGACAGCATCGACGAGGTCCCGCACCACGTCATCACCCAGGGCATCGGCACCATCCTGGAGGCCCGCCACCTGGTGCTGCTCGCCACCGGCGAGGCCAAGGCCGAGGCCGTCGCGCTCGCCGTCGAGGGCCCGCTGTCCGCGGTCGTCCCCGCCTCGGCGCTCCAGCTGCACCCGCACGCCACCGTGGTGGTGGACGAGGCGGCCGCCTCCCGCCTGAAGCTCGCCGACTACTTCCGCGACACCTACGCCGCCAAGCCGGCCTGGCAGAAGCTCTGACCACTCCCGGGCGGCACCCCTGACGGGCCGGGGTGCCGGCCGCCGACTCCCCTCGGTGGCCGGCGCCCCGGCCGCTTCGCGTCCGCCCCGGGTCCGGCCCGGGTCCGCCCCGGGTGCGCCTCAGCGCTTGCGGAGCCAGTCGCCGAAGGCCGCCAGGCCGGGGCCCGGGTCGCGGCGGCCGAGGCCGATCCGGAAGCGGTCGGCCGGGGTCGGGGTCAGCTCCGAGCGGAAGACGTCGGCGGGCAGCAGCAGCACGCCCGCCTGTTCGACCAGGGCGGTGCAGAACTCCGCCACGTCGCCCGGGCCCCGGTAGCGCGGGTAGGCGACGCAGCCGCCGTCCGGCGCGCGCCACTCGAAGAGCTCGGCGAACTCGGCGAAGAAGGCGTCGAACCGCGGCAGGTTCTCGGCGATGATCGCGCGGTTGCGGGCCAGGATGTGCTCGCGGGCGGTGATCGCGATCCGGGCCAGCACCTCGCTCGGCGCCGAGTTGCAGATCGTGGTGTAGTGCTTGGCCCGCTCCAGGCGCGAGCGCAGTTCCCGGTCCCGGCAGGCGATCCAGCCGATCCGCAGGCCGGGCAGGCCGAGCGACTTGGAGGTGACGTTGAGCGACAGGGCCCGCTCGGAGAGGTCGGCGGCCTGCGGCAGGGTGCGGGCCCGGTCGTGCTCCAGGCCGCGGTAGACCTCGTCCGAGAAGAGCCGGATGCCGCGCTCGTCGCAGAGCTCGGCCAGCCGGACGAAGTCGGCGGCGTCGATCACCTTGCCGGTCGGGTTGTTCGGGAAGTTGACCGACAGCACCCTGGTGTTGGGGCGCAGCGCCGCCTCGACCGCGTCCAGGTCCAGCGCCCAGTCCCGCTCCGCGTCCAGCGCGACGCCGGTGACCTCGCACAGCGAGAGCGGAACGGTCTCGGCGGACTGGTAGTTGGGGGTCAGCACCACCGCGTGGTCGCCCGGTTCGAGCAGCACCTGCATGGCGAGGTTGAGCCCCTCCTGGGCGCCGCCGAAGCAGATCACGTCGTCCTCGCCGACCTGCTCGTACATCCCGGCGACGGCGCGGCGCAGTCCGGGGTCGCCGAAGGTCTCGGTGTAGCCGAGGGCCAGGGTGTCCCAGGCCTCGCGGTCCTCGGGGCCGGCCAGGGCGAGCAGTTCGGCCATCGTCATGGTCTGCGCGTCGGAGGCGGTGAGGTGGTACCGGGCGGTGAACTCCCAGCGCGAGAAGTGGGTTTCGAGCCGGAAGTCGGGGAGCTGGGTCACTGGTGGTACTCCTTGGCGGGGCCCGCCGGGTGCTGCTTGAGCTCGGCGAGCAGGCTGTACGCGGTGGAACGGGAGATCCGCAGCGCGGTGGCGACGACCGGGACGGCGCGCCGGACGGCGAACACCCCGGCCCGGTCCAGTTCGGTCAGGACGGCGAGCCGGTCCTCGCGGGTGAACCGCTCCAAGGGGCGGCCCCGGTCGCGGACGTACCCGCCGACCACGTCGTTGATCCGCTCGGTCCAGTCGCGCTCGAAGAGCGGTTCGGGGCGCGGCGCGGTGGGGGCGGCGAAGCCGGCCAGCAGGGCGGCGGCCTGCTCCAGCGGGCCCCGGTCGAGGTTGACGCAGAGCACCGCCGTGGGCTTTCCGGCGTCGTCGCGCAGCACGGCGCTGACCGAGGAGAGCCGCCGGCCGTCGGGCAGCAGCTTCTCGTAGGGGCCGTAGACGTCGGGGGCGGAGGGGTCGATCCCGTCCAGTTCGCCGAGCAGCGAGGGGTCGCCGGGGGCCCGGGGGGTCATCGGGTTCCAGATGGCGAGGACCCGGTCGGTGGCGGTGTCGTGCAGCACCACCTCGGCGTACGGGCCGAGCAGCAGGGCCACGGCGCGGCAGACCGGGGACCAGGTCGGCACGCGTGGGTCGGGGTTTTCCGCAGACATGGTCGGACTGTACGTCCGGATCGGACACTTCGTCCAGGGCTTTCGCGCACCGGGCCCCGCCGAAGGGTCTCGGCGGGGTATTCGTTTAATCGGAGTAGATGTACCATCAGTTGATCCGCTAGATGATAAAGAATTAGCAGCGCATCATCAATTATTTAAACATGGAATTCATATTTTAGAAAATGTCGTACTAGATC